>NZ_JBGCCD010000038.1:0-55263 GCF_041262405.1 Lysinibacillus sp. RC79 | reverse complement strand
CTGATAAAAGTGTTAGAATCGCTGATAAAACAACGAACATCGCTGATAAAAGTGTTAGAATCGCTGATAAACCAAAGAACATCGCTGATAAAAGTCCCAGAATCGCTGATAAAACACCGAATATCGCTGATAAAAGGTTGACCATCGCTCCATAAGAAAATGAACAAATGAAAAAACCCTTCTTTCTATAAAAAGAAGGGTTTTTAAACACTTTATTGTGTTACACGTGCTGTCCAACGAGAAAGATCGGCATCTTTTGCGTCAACAAGCTCTGCAGGGAAGATAAATGTCCATGGCTTTGTTGAGTTTGGTTGTACAGTTAATATTGGATCCATTTTAAATGAGCCTTTAGCAATTTGTTTGCCTGTTGCATCAATAATTTCTAGTGGTAATTGTTCTAGGTTAATAGCTTTATTATGTCCGTTACGAATGAAGATTGACACATTAAAATTACCGTTATCAGCAAGTTTCGCTTGTAGGCCAGTGAAGTTTACTTCTGTTTCGCCTAACTTAGGTAAAGTTTTTACGATTTTCGCAAGCTCTTCTTTTTGTGCTGCAGGCAGTTGTTTTTCCCATGATGGGTCTAATTCTAATTGGTGACCACGAAGGGAAACAAGGTTGAATGCAATTTTCCAGCCATCTTCTGGTACTTCATCGACTTTTATTGTTGATTTTTCAAAGTCAAATACCCATGGACGAGCACTTTCTGCTGGAATTGTACCAAGTGCTGCAAAGTCGAATTTTTTAGATGCTACAAGCTCGTCATTTTTATCCATAATGAACAGCTCAATTTCACCTAGCTCAATGGCTTGAGGTAATGATGAGCGGAAAAATGCACGCACTTGCCATTTTTTAGAACGCAGATCTTCTTCAATACTAATAGAAGAAAGTGATAATTGATTTGGCTTCAATGGTTCTAGCTCATTAGCAAGGAAATTAAAAATGTACTTTTGCTCCTGTGGAACATCCCAATCTGGATGGAATGATAGCTTAGTCACGACATCGCGATTATCGCTATTCTCCGTAGTAGCACTTCCTAATAAGTCTTTAGAGTCAATTGTGTTTTCTTGAACAACTTTGTCTGATTTTTTAAAGAATGAGAATAAGCCCATTATTGTACCTCCAATTGTGCTTCAATCATTTTCATGAAGCCAGTAATTTCTATAATGATCGAACGACGTAATTCTTGGAAATTCTTTCCGAATAATTCGAGTCCTTCACGTTGGTAAATTCGCATCGGGTCTTCTTGTTGGTAATGACGTAATCCGATTCCTTCTTTTAAGTGTGCCATGTTTTCTAAATGTTTTACCCAGCCACTGTCTAGATAGCTTAGCATTACTTGTGGAATAATTTTCATTACTTCATCATTACTAGAGAACTTTTCCATGCGATCAAGCAACTCTTGTTCAGCAGGCTGAATATCAGCTAAAATTTGTTTTACTTTGCCCACTTCACGGTCAATTGTGACAGGAGTAATGAATAGTGAATTGAGCGAGCTCTCCATTTGGTCGTAATCCCATTCCACTGAAGGAAGTTCATCTGGAGCAGCTTCGCGAACAGCAAAATCAACTGTTTCACTTAGCATTTTTTTCAGCTCACCCATTAAATCTTCACCAGTTAAAATTTTATCACGTAGACCGTAAATAACTGTACGTTGGTCATTGATAACATCATCTAATTTTAGGTTATATTCACGCATACCGTATTGAGAACCTTCAACAATACGTTGTGTACGGTTAATAAGTTCTTGAACTTCTTTAGTTTGGATAATGCCTTTTTCATCGACAACCATTTTTTCTGAGAATTTTTCAACCTCTTCTTTTGCATAACGGCGGAACATATCATCTTCAATAGAGAGAATGAAGCAGCTTTCACCTATGTCACCTTGGCGACCTGAACGACCACGCAGCTGATTATCTACACGGCGGCTTTCGTGCTTTTCGGTACCGAGGACATATAAGCCTCCAAGCTCGTGAACTGCTTCATCAAGCACAATATCTGTACCGCGGCCAGCCATATTTGTTGCTACAGTAATACGACCTTTCTGACCAGCTTGTGAAATTAGCTCAACCTCTTGCTCAACTGTTTTAGCGTTCAGCAATTGGAATTTTAAGCCTTCTTTCTTTAAGTGGTCGGCAACTGTTTCAGATTGTAGTATTGACGTTGTCCCAATTAAGACAGGTTGTCCCTTTTCATGACGACGTTTAGCTTCAGCTGCTACATACTTATATTTATCTTCCTGTTTGTTGAAAATAAGATCAGGCTGATCGACACGTTGACGTGGGCGGTTTGTTGGAATTTGAATAACTTCCATGCCGTACACTTCGCGAATTTCTTTTTCCTGTGTTTTCGCCGTACCTGTCATCCCAGAAAGCCTCGGATACATACGGAAATAGTTCTGAATTGTGATCTGTGCCTGTGCTTTATTTTCTTCAGTAATCGTTACGCCTTCTTTTGCTTCAATCGCTTGATGTAAGCCATCAGATAGCGAACGACCTTCTAAAACACGACCTGTGAACATATCAACAAGCTCGATTTTGTCTTCTTTTACGATGTAATCAACGTCGCGCTTGAACATCACATGTGCACGAACTGCTTGGATAACGTAATGGTAAAGTGTTTGGTGTTCAAGATCATATAGATTATCAACATTGAAGGCAGCCTCAACCTTTTCAATGCCTACATCTGTTAAAGAAGTAGCTTTTGTTTCATCATCAAAATCGTAATCTTCTTCTTCTTTAAAACGTTTAGCTAGCATAGAGGCAATGCGATGTAGCTCATCATTCGCAGGCATTTTCCCAGCGATAATAAGCGGTGTTTTTGCCTCATCAATAAGGACACTATCGACTTCATCAATAATGGCGAAGTGATAAGGACGCTGTACTTTATCAGCTAAGCTATGAGCCATGTTGTCGCGTAAGTAGTCAAATCCGAACTCAGTACCTACACCATATGTAATATCTGCGTTGTAGGCTTCTTTTTTTGCATCCGGCTCCATCATCGGTATATTTAAACCAACTGTTAAGCCAAGGAAACGATGGATTTGACCGACAAGCTCGTAGTCTCGCTTAGCTAGGTAGTCATTAACTGTAATGACGTGAACACCTTTACCTTCTAATGCGCGTACATAGGAAGGAAGGGAAGCGACAAGCGTTTTACCTTCACCTGTAGGCATCTCTGCAATATTGCCTTCAGTTAAAACAAGACCACCGATAAGCTGTACATCAAAATGACGCATACCTAATACACGTTTTGAGGCTTCGCGTACAACAGCAAATGCGTCTGGGATGATAGATATAATTGGTTCACCTTGTTCTAAACGATCCTTGAAAATAAAAGTCATTTCTTTTAATTCTTCATCTGACTTATTGACATATTTTTCCTCGAGACTATTAATCTGATCTACTATTTTATAGTAGCGTTTCAATTGACGAGCACTAGTTTGCTCATCGTTGCGTTTAAAAATTGAGAACATGAAATTTACGCTCCTTTTAAGTTGTCTAAATGCTAGACACTACATTATTTTATCAAATTTTACGAATGATGACTACATTTGACATGCAGCATTCTTCCAATTTGAAAAAGAGGAATAATATTTGTGAAATGGTGGAAAATAAATAGAAAAAGTATATTTCGGCGTCTGTTCGTGCTATAATCAATTAGAATTTAAATGTAGATTATTTTTTTGAGGAGGAGAGACATGCTCTACGTGTCTTTAATAGCAGCATTTGTTGCTTCAATATTGTTAACTCCACTAGTTAAACGATTAGCATTCAGAATAGGTGCAGTCGATGCACCAAACTATCGAAAAGTACATGCACGAATTATGCCAAGACTTGGCGGATTGGCGATTTTCCTTGCGTTTTTAATAGCTGTGGCTATATTCCAGCCGATTTTGATATACAATGAAAATGGTAGCGATTTTTTACTGGCAATTATAATTGGAGCTTGTATTATCGTAGCAACAGGTGTCATAGACGATATGCGTGAAATTTCCGCAAAAGCAAAATTAATTGGCCAGCTTATTGCAGCACTTATCGTTATTTTTGTAGGTGGCATTCAAATCGACATGGTTAATTTACCATTTATAGGTGAACTAAATTTTGGATTACTAAGTATCCCTTTAACAATTCTTTGGATTGTAGGTATTACAAATGCTATTAATTTAATCGATGGCTTAGATGGTCTAGCGGCAGGTGTTTCAACGATTGCCCTTATTACTTTAGCCGTCATGGCATTTATTATGAGCAATATGTTCGTTTTAGCAATCGCAGCCATTTTAGCAGCAGCGACATTTGGATTTTTATTTTACAATTTCCACCCAGCGAAAATCTTCATGGGAGATACAGGAGCATTATTCCTTGGCTTTATGATATCAGTGCTCGCATTGCTTGGATTTAAAAATGTAACGGTCGTAACATTAATTATCCCAGTTATTATACTAGGTGTGCCAATTTCTGATACATTTTTTGCGATTGTTCGTCGTGTTCGCATGAAGCAAAAATGGTCTGATCCAGATAAATCACACTTGCATCACCGTTTACTGGATATGGGCTTCACACATCGTCAAACAGTACTCATTATTTATGGGATTGCCGTCATGTTTGGTTTAGCAGCCATCATTTTCTCAATGGCAAAAGTATGGGGTGCGATTTTACTCGTTGCCGTCATTTTAACTGCAATTGAAATTTTGGTTGAAGTCATCGGACTTGCGGGTAAAAACTATAAACCACTATTGAATTTTGTGCGGATATTTAATAAATAAAACATTTAAGCAATCATCCATTTTTTTGAATGATTGCTTTTTTTGTGTCTCGCTCCATGTAATTTACTTTGGAAATCTAGAGAGCAGTGGACGTGTTCAGGTAACATGAAAGAAAGAAGTTCGGGTCTACGCGGAAAAAACTCGGGTAGAGTGGAGAATCGCTCGGGCAAGGTGGAAAAGGTGCTCGGGTAGACCGGAAAACTGCTCAGGTGGACCTCAGAACTGCTCGGGTAAAGAGAAAATCCGCTCAGGTAGACCCTAGAACTGCTCGAGTAGCATGGAGAAAAGTTCAGGTCTATTTGTGCCCTCAGCCTATGATCTCCTCGCTAAGGAAACATCACAAAATCATGCCATACAAAAAGCCTTTCCACAAATTTATTTAAAAGTGGAAAGGCTTTTATAGTTACTGAGCGCTATTGTTTTCTGTTGCATCATCGCCAACAGCGTTAGCTTTATCAGTATTTTTATTCGTTAAGTTACTAGATGCTTTATTGTAGTCAAGATGGTTTTTCAGCGTTTCAGATATTTCATCAACTGATTCTTGATTTAATTTATAGTAGTAAACACCAGTAGACATATCATCTGTACCATCTAATGTTAAAGAATCAATACGTGGCATCCCTTGTGTTAAATAAGATAAGAATGACTTCATTTCACTAAATGTCATATTTGTCTTCATGTTATCACCAAGTGCTCTAATGACATCATCGTATTTTGTAATGGAGTTTACAGAAGAAACTTTATTCATGATCGCCGTTAAAATCTCTTGTTGTCGCTTGCCGCGTTCAATATCATTGTCTTGTTTACGTGTTCTTGCAAGTGCAAGTGCCTGACTTCCGTTTAAATGCTGTAAACCAGGCTTTAAGTTGATGGAATTGCGGTCAAATTCGTCTTTTTCGTGTAACTTATACGGCACTTCAGCTTCGATTCCACCTAATGCATCAACTACGTCAATAAACGCATTAAAGTTCATACGCACATAATAGTCAATCGGCACATCTAATAGTTGTTCTACAGTATCAATTGTTGAAATTGTTCCACCAAAGGCATGTGCATGAGTAATTTTATCCTTCCGATTTACAGAAGGAATATAAACATAAGAATCTCGAGGGATACTTAGCATTTTAATCGTTTTTGTTTTATTGTTTAATGTTGCTAGGATTAATGCGTCAGAACGTGAGTTTTCAGAGCCTTGCCCGCGATCTTCACTATCATCAACACCGACAAATAGGATTGAAACATTATCGCGTACTGGTTCTACTTTTTCAGCACGAAGTGAAGAAATGTCTCGACCTTTTAATTCTTCATGTGCTGAGTCTGCTGCATGCTTTGCTTGCTTCGCAATATAAACACCATAAGCAGTCGCGCAAATTAGTAAACTAGCAACTAAAAGAAGGGCAACTTTTATAATTAGTGAAGCTTTAGAAGACCTCTTTTTGCTTTTATTTTTAGTTCTATTTTTCATATTTGATATATTCTCCTCTGAATTTTGGGAATAATAATGCGATTAAACTAAACTTTATTCAAGTACTTTTAAAATATGTGTAAATGATAAAATAGCTCAATATTAAAATTATACTATGGATATTTAGTTTTCGACAATTAAAACTATTTATTTCACAACAAATTCGATAAATTGAGCATTCTCAAAAGTAATGTTTGCTTGTCCGTTTGTCATTTCCGTTACCCAGTTTCGGAACTGTTCTTCTTCCTCTTTTAACACAGAGACAATGATTTCAACGCCTTCCAAGTAGCGAATTTCTTCTAATGTATATGAAGAACCTCGAATTTCATTTTCTACTTTGCCAAGCCATGTATAATCAATGGCAATTTTCATCAAATGATGAAGCTTGCGTTCGACTACTTGGGCAGCAAGTAAACCTTCTGTTGTCGCTTTTCCGTACGCACGAATAAGACCTCCACCGCCAAGCTTAATGCCACCAAAGTAGCGTGTGACGACAACGACTGTATCCTTTAACCCTTGTTTTTTTAGAACCTCTAACATAGGGACGCCAGCTGTGCCACTCGGTTCCCCGTCATCATTTGCTTTTTGAATATGATCATGCTCTCCAATAATATAAGCTGAACAATTATGAGTCGCATTATGATGCATTTTTTTTATGCGTTCAATAAAAGAAATTGCATCCTCTTCCGTTTCTATACGTTCTATATAAGTAAGGAAGCGAGATTTTGAAATAACAATTTCGCTTTCTCCATATCCTTTTACAGTTAAATAGTTTTCTCTCATCAGTATCAATCTCCTTTAAAGTAGAGTTCTATTCTATAATTTTCATAAAGAAAAAGCATTAAATTTTAACATGGTGATGCTA
This sequence comes from Lysinibacillus sp. RC79, assembly GCF_041262405.1. Classification (NCBI taxonomy): domain Bacteria; kingdom Bacillati; phylum Bacillota; class Bacilli; order Caryophanales; family Bacillaceae; genus Lysinibacillus; species Lysinibacillus sp. RC79. The sequence goes on along the minus strand of NZ_JBGCCD010000038.1, from coordinate 48,168 downwards.
TAATAGGTGTAGACTATGTAATTGGTCTATTGAAATAGTAAGTAATCATAAGACATTAGACTGGGGAGTATACTATGTTTTCAAATGATACCTTCGATTTAAAGTCGCTTGATGACATATTTAATCGAATGTTAGAAACAATCATGAGCTCAAAAGATGATATCTTTATTATAAGTGAACAAAGCCGAAGAAGCTTCGAAGATATGAAAATAGAGCTAGAAATTGTTCGAAAACAAGTTTCAATTGTTATTGATGAAGGCGATGGTTTAGAAAAAAGTACACAGCTTGCTAAGCAAAGACTTGTGTTAGTGAGTAAAGCTTTTGATAATTATACCGAAGAACAAGTTAGAGAAGCATATGAAACCGCTCATGATTTTCAAGTGAAGCTCTCTGTTATTAGAACACAAGAAAAGCAGCTACGTGATAAAAGAGATGATTTAGAGAGAAGATTAAGAGCATTACTCGATACGATTGAACGTGCAGATCATATTGTCAATCAAGTAAATGTCGTTTTGAATTACTTAACTTCAGATTTAAAAAATGTTGGTTTAGCACTTGAACAAGCAAAAATGAAACAAGATTTTGGTATACGTATTATTGCAGCACAAGAAGAGGAGCGCAAACGTCTATCTAGGGAAATTCATGATGGACCTGCTCAGATGCTGGCAAATGTACTCATGCGCACTGATTTAATAGACAGAACGTATCGTGAAAAGGGCATTGAATATGCTTTGGCTGAAATTGCTGATTTAAAGAAAACGGTGCGTAATGCATTATCAGAGGTGCGACGTATTATCTATGATTTAAGACCAATGGCACTTGATGATTTGGGAATTGTTCCGACATTAAAAAAATACTTATCGACAGTGACTGAATATAATCCTGGTGTTGAAGTTCATTTCCAATCGAGAAGCACCGAAAAGCGTATTCCATCAAACTATGAAGTATCTATTTTCCGCTTAGTGCAAGAATGTGTAACAAATGCCATGAAGCACGGGAAATGTAAGGATATTTGGGTAAAACTTGAGTGGTTGAAAAATGCCGTAAATATCGTTGTAAAGGACGATGGCATAGGTTTCGATCCGCAGGTAGTTAAAGACCATTCCTTTGGGATATTAGGTATGAAAGAACGGATCGAAATTTTGGATGGGACAATCTCAATTACAAGTGAGATAAATCGAGGTACGACGGTTTTATTTAAAATTCCGTTAGAAGTATAGTAAAACGATTGTTGGAGAATTTTAGGGGGTAAAGACAAATGACGAAGATTATTATTGTAGACGATCACCAGCTATTCCGCGAAGGAGTAAAACGTATTTTAGACTTTGAAGATACGTTTGATGTAGTAGCAGAAGGTGATGATGGAACAGATGTGGTTACTTTATATGCTGAAAATCAACCAGATGTTGTACTAATGGACATTAATATGCCAGGGAAAAATGGAGTAGAGGCAACAGCAGAGTTGATTAGTGAATTCCCAGATGCGAAGGTGATTATGCTATCTATTCATGATGATGAAACATATGTAACACACGCGCTAAAATCTGGATCACTTGGCTATATGCTAAAAGAGATGGATGCTGACGAAATTGTTGAAGCGATTAAAGTAGTTGCGAATGGTGGATCATACCTACATCCAAAAGTAACTAAAAATTTAGTAGCGGAATTCCGTCGTCTTTCTGAGCATGAAAATAAAGGTAACTTCCATCAAACAGAAATTCGTCGCCCATTCCATTTACTAACAAAACGTGAATGTGAAGTATTACAATTATTAACAGATGGACAATCTAACCGTACAATTGGTGAGACACTGTTCATTTCTGAAAAAACAGTTAAAAACCACGTTTCAAGCATTTTACAAAAAATGAATGTAAACGACCGTACACAAGCTGTTGTTACAGCCATCAAAAATGGCTGGGTTGAAGTACGCTAATAGCATATATTGAATTTAAAGCTGTTTTTAAAGGCTACTATATTATTTAGTAGTTTTTAAAGCAGTTTTTTTAGTAAAAATAAACCGCCGCATTTGTGGCAGAATCGTAGCGTCATCCCTCAGGAGACTCCCCCTTATAGTGTAATACCTATTCACACCTTCCCATTCTAGTGTGTGACGAATCTTCATAAAGTGAAATAATTTATACATAGAGAGCACTTAAATAGTGCAACATTTTAAAAGCATGGGCGTCATAAGGAAGATGTAACACCTAAATGTTGAAAATGCACAACAAAATTCCTACAACGGGATTTATATGCTACAATATGCGCGGGAGGTTTTTTGATGTTAAAGAAAAGTTTTCTAGCAGTTTTTACCTTATTAATGTTAACTGCATTAATGTTAACTGCCTGTGGTAATAAAAAAGATGAAATGAGTGCAGAAGAAAGACAAAAAATCATTGATGATGGAACCGTCGGGTATGAAATGAATGGTGGAAAAATAACAAAGGCAGAAAATATCCCTGCTGAAGAAGAAAAAGCGATATTAGCAGCCTTTAATGAATATAATGCAGCTTTCAATTCAAAAGAAATTGATCGTTATATGCAAACATTATCGAAGAATCCAAAAGGTTTCAATTATGAAGAAGAAAAAAAATACTTGACAGATGTATTTAAACAGTCAGACGTTAAACGAGATGCTAAAGATACTACGATTATAAAATATAGCGAAAATGAAGCACAGGTCTATTCAAATTTAACATTGCATTTAGTACAAACTACAACGAATGTGAAGCATGAAAGTGCAGGGCAACAAGTTACAGTATTCGTCAAAGAAGATGGACACTGGAAGGTCACTAGCGTCTTCTATACTGGAGATGACACAAAATCAAGCACTGGCAAATAAAATGAGGATATCTTCATTCAGGCTCATCACTAAGAGTTGAGGTTAGGCGTTTTCTGGGATTAGCGTCAAAGATAAGACACTAGAACGAGCTAAGGCTAAAACAACAGTGCATTGGACTTGCCTAGCTGGAACGGAAATCAACCCCACGTTATGGTGATGAGCCTTTATTTACTAAAAGAGGGATTAATTGAATGAAGATCAACCTCTGGTGAATTTAGTTTTGCTAGAGAACTATACATAGAAAATGAATGTGAAATGGATGCTAAATTTAACAATTTAGCAGATGTCTAGAATGATGAAAGAGTGAAGCGTACTACTCCTATTCAACATTCGGACGAGATTACGCAATGTCGTAATTCATTTCACATTCATTTCTTTTTATCTCATGCAGTAGATACCTACTGCATGAAGATAAAGCCTCCGGCGGATGTTACGGATTTTTAAAGGAATGAATTGTGCGAGCACAATTCAAAATCCGGACAACAATTGCGCCGAGGCGCAATTGAATGTAAACTATGTAGAATAGGAGAGTGGACATGGATGAGGACAGCAATCGTAACAGATAGTACTGCATATATTCCGGCTGAGGAACGAGCTCGCTTAAACATTCATATGATTCCGTTAAGTGTAAATATCTCAGGGCAATTATTTGCAGAAGAAGTAGATATCACGGCATCTGAATTTTATGATAAAGTACGCGGGGCAAAAGAATTTCCAAAAACAACGCAGCCCCCAATTGGAGAATTTGCCGCTCTCTTTGAAGAACTGGCAAAAGAGTATGATGAGGTAATATCTATTCATTTATCAAGTGGAATCAGTGGAACATATCAAGGTGCAATTCAAGCAGGCGAGATGGTGGAAGGCATTGATATGTACGCTTTTGATAGTGAAATATCCTGTGCGGTACAGGGTTTTTACGTTCTACGAGCAGCTGAAATGGCGGCTCAGGGCTTTTCAGCAAAAGAAATTCTCGCTACATTGGCGGACATGCAGCAGACAATTCGTGCTTACTTCATTGTAGACGACTTAGGGCACTTACAACGTGGGGGGCGTCTGTCTTCAGCAGCTGCATTAATTGGCGGCTTATTACAAGTAAAGCCAGTACTTCATTTTGTGGACAAGGTCATTGTACCTTTTGAAAAAATTCGTACGCGTAAAAAAGCATTAAAGCGTGCGGAGGAGCTACTAGCTGAGGATGTTCAAAAGTATGAAGCACTGGACGCGGTTGTGATTCACGGCAATTGCCAGGCTGAAGCCGAAGAATGGCTAGCACAACTAGCAGCAACCTACCCGAACGTTAACTTTAAATTGAGCTATTTCGGTCCTGTCATTGGCACACACTTAGGTGAAGGCTCAATGGGTCTAGGCTGGACAAAAAAATAATCTTAAGTGAGACAGTCTCTACAGCAAATTTGTAGAGGCTGTTTTTAATTTTGAGGAATACCGTATCGCCGGTAAACCAGTGGATATCGCCGCTAGAAGTACCCAATCGCTGATAGACCCGTGAATATCGCTGATAAAAGTAAAAGAATCGCTGATAAACCAATGAAAATCGCTGATAAAAGTTTAGAAATCGCCGATTAACTTACAACAATCGCTGATAAAAATAACCCACACGAAAGGAGCAAAGTAATGAAATACAAAGGTTGGTTGTTGCCACCTGCATTACGAGATTTTCATGAAGGACGTATTTGGTTAAAGGAGCATGCCCCATTTTCAAAAGGAGATATCGAGAAATCAATCAACCACAAATACTTTCATATAATAGAAGGGATTCGAAAAGAGCCACATCTAAAATGCAATCGTTGCCATAATGATAATCCTCAGCAATTTACAACGTTTGCTTGTTCAAAATGCCAGCAGCAATGTATATATTGTAGACATTGTCTGAACATGGGTAGAGTGAGTAGCTGTACGCAATTGATGATCTGGACAGGCCCTCGCGCAATGAGAACAAGAAAGCACTCACTCAAATGGGCAGGGGAATTTACAGTGCTTCAACAACAGGCAGCAAATGAAATGCTAGAAAGTGTTAAAGCAAAGCGTTCTCATCTTATCCATGCCGTATGTGGGGCAGGAAAAACAGAGTTGCTTTTCCCGACTGTTCACTATGCGTTAGAGCAGGGCTTACAGGTATGTATCGCTACGCCACGTACAGATGTAGTGCTAGAGTTATATCCACGCTTTCAAACAGTTTTCCCGCAAACGATGATCCATGCACTATATGGTGGATCACCAAAGCATGAGGGCTTTGCACAGCTTGTGTTGGCTACAACTCATCAACTTTATCGTTTTGAACGAGCGTTTGACGTCATGATTGTTGATGAAGCTGATGCATTTCCATATACATTTGACGAAACTTTACAAAGCGCTGTGCAAAAGGCGAAAACAGAAAACGCACCAATAATGTTGGTCACAGCAACTCCTTCGCAAAAATTACTGACTCAGTATCAAAATAAAAGCTATTCATTTATCCCGAAGCGCTATCATAACCGTCCATTACCTGTCCCTCGATTTCATTCCCTATGGAGCTATGAAAAAAGCTTAAAACGAGGAAAGATCCCACGAAAGCTAAAGCAATGGACAGAGGAGCGCCTTGCACGCAAAGAGCCTTTTCTATTATTTTTCCCGAAAGTAGAGTTAATGAAAATAGCTACGCCTCTTTTTCAGTTATTAGATGGAAGCATTATGGCGGTGCATGCTGAAGATCCTCAGCGTAAAGAAAAGGTGCTTAAACTACGTTATGAAGAAGTTCTAGGCTTACTGACAACGACCATTTTAGAAAGAGGAATTACGATAAAAAACGTACAGGTCGCAGTGATTGGGGCAGAATCAACAATTTTCACTTCCAGTGCACTAATACAAATCGCTGGGCGAGTTGGACGAAATGCTAATTTTGCAGATGGAGACGTCGTATTTTTTCATCATGGTATTACGACTGAAATGGATGATGCGCGTACCAAAATTCTTTATTATAATAAGAAAGGATTTTCATAATGAATAAAATTGAAACACTTTGCTTATTATGCTCACAGCCTTTGCAATCAGCAATTTCATGGAAAATACTTTTAACAAAACAATTTCAACCAACGATCTGTTATAGGTGCTCGGCTCGATTTGAATATTCCTCAACAGCAACAGCACTTTACCAATATAACGATGCTATGAAAGATTTTTTGCATCAATATAAATTTCTTCAGGATGTCGCACTTGCTAAAGTATTTCGGCAGGAGCTACATGCACGATTTAAACATGAAAAAGCAACCATCATTCCGATTCCTATGCATCCCCTCAAGCAAAGGGAACGTACCTTTTTACATATGGAGGAGCTATTAAAAGCTGCTAATATTCCTTTTATACAACTTTTAGAAAAGACGACGACAGCAACGCAAAGCTCCAAAAATAGAGAGCAGCGCATCCAAGCAGCTTCCCTTTTCCGTCTGATAGCTGGAGCACATGTAGAGCATAAAGAATATCTTCTTTTTGACGATATAAAAACTACAGGAACGACTTTAAGGCATGCTACTGAGGTTTTATTCAACGCAGGCGCCAAAAATGTCAAAAGCTTCACACTAATTAATGGATGAAAATGCTAATGCATTGTGTATAATAGATTACGAGTATATAAGGTTCGTATTTCGCTGTTATATGTAAGAGGAGGAAGAATAGATGGCAGAGGTTCGTAATTGTCCGAAATGTAATGAGTTTTTTAATTATACAGGGGTCAGAGAAGTATGTCATAAATGTGCTCAATCTGAAGAGGACTTATATCAAATCGTTTATCGCTTTCTACGTAAACGTGAAAACCGTGCAGCGACAGTAGAACGTATTGTTGAAGCAACTGGTGCTGAAGAGGATCTATTGTATAAATGGGTACGTAAGGGGCGCTTACAAACTGCGATGTTCCCGAATCTTGGCTATCCATGTGATAACTGTGGTCATCTAACGACACAAGGTAAGCTTTGTACAAAATGTCAGGATGAATTGAAGTCGGAGCTACGTACATTTGAAGCGGCAAAGGAGTTCCGTGACAGTGTGGCAGAACGTGATCGTGTAACATATCACGCAGAACGAAAACGTTAAAGGCTTAAAGTGTGTTAATTTTAAACAAAATTAGCACACTTTTTTATATTTGAAAACTTAACATTATGTGAGACAATCCGAAATAATAGGAAGATAAGCTTTTTAGATAGGGGGTTATTAAATGAAAATTACATCTTATGGGATTAATGCAGTGAACGCCTATAAAAATCAGGTGCGCAATGTAAAATCAGGCGCTAACAAGGCATCTTTTGCAGATAAAATCGAAATTTCAAAAACTGCACAGGAGTTGCAAGGAGTTTCAACATACAGCACAGAGCGTGCAGAACGCGTACAACAACTAAAAAAAGATATCAATTCTGGTGAATACAAAGTGGACGCTCGCAAAGTTGCAGAAGATATGCTGAAATATTATCGTTTCTAAGGAATATCAGAAAGGGTGCTTAGCAAAATGTCTACAGAAGCGATCTGTTCTACATTAACAAAGCTAGAAAGAATGCATAAAAGCTTACTTGAACTAGCCATTAAAAAAACTGAAATCATTACAGTTGGGAATATCGGAGCACTGGACCAAATGCTCAAGGATGAGCAGGCGCATGTAGCGGCCATCGATAAGCTCGAGCAACAGCGTCAGAAACAGGTAACGGACTACCTTGAAGCAAAAGGACTTGCTTCAACTGACAAAACAACTGTCGCTGATGTCATCGAAGCTGCTGAGCAACAGACTGAAAAAGATATGCTTTCAGCAGTGCGCAATCGATTATTGCAAATCATCAACGACTTAAAAGAACAAAACGATTTAAATCAAAAATTAGTGTTCCAATCGTTACAATTTGTCAATCTCACAATGGATACTTTACGACCTCGAACTGAGCAAATGAACTACTCTGGTAGTGAGATACGCGGAACAAATAAAGTTGCCAAAAAATCATTTTTTGATTCTCAAGCATAGTTTCTTGCTCTCATGCAAGAAATTTTGCTTGGAATTATAAACGTAAATAAAAAGGAGGAAAAAAAATGCGCTCAACATTTATGGGCTTAGAAGCAAGTAAACGCGGTTTATTTACACAACAAACAGCTTTATACACAACAGGACATAATATTTCCAATGCAAATACATTAGGTTTCACTCGCCAACGAGTAAATATGCAAGCGACTCCTGGTTTTCCAACTGCAGGCTTAAATCAGCCTATCTATCCAGGGCATCTTGGTACAGGGGTAGAAGCAAGCTCGATTCAACGCATCCGCGATCAATTTACCGATCGACAATATCGTCAAGAAACGAATAAGTTGGGTTATTGGGATTCAGCAGCAAAATCGATTTCGCAGATGGAAGATGTCATGTCAGAGCCTTCAGAGTTTGGTATTAACCAATCATTCACAGATTTTTGGAAGTCTATGGAGGATATTATTGACAATCCAAAAGATACTGCTGCACGTCAGGTATTAATTTCTAAAGGAAAGGCAATTGCTGAGTCCTTTAATTATATGGATAGACAGCTAAAACTTATCCAAGGTAATATCGGGAATGAAATTAATGTATCGACGGATAAAGTGAACTCAATTCTTAAACAAATTGCAGCTCTTAATAAGCAAATTCAAGAAGTTGAGCCGAGTGGTTATGTGCCAAATGATTTATATGATGCGCGTGATGTATTAGTAGATCAGTTAAATGAATATATTCCTGTATCTGTTTCATTGCAAAAATCAGGTGGTTTAGCAAAAGATGTAGCTGAAGGTTCAATGACGATTACATATGTATCAGCGGACGGTACTCCTATTAAATTAGTTGATGGTAGAGAATATGCTAAACTTGCAACGATGGACACAAACGATCAGCGCATCGATGGTGATGTAGATGATCAAGCGACAGGGAGCTATGCTAACTTTAAGGAAATTAAAATTTCTGCTGTTGGTGAGCCACCAGGAGATCCAGCGAATGGAATTGCAATTGATTACAGTCAAATGGACCCTGGTAAAGGTAAATTACGTGCATTAATTGATGCGTATGGACATAGCGGCGGGGAAGGTACTTATCCAGAAATGCTTGCTAATTTAGATAAACTAGCAAATGAATTTATAACAAAATTTAATGAAATTCATCGTAAAGGTTTTGGTTTAGATAATAGTACAGGTCTTGACTTTTTCGCTGGAACAACTGCACGTGATTTTAAGGTAGTAATTACTGATGCGAAGCAGGTAGCGGTATCTGATACGACGGGTGAGGAAGGTAATAACGGAAACATGCGTAAGTTAGCTGAGCTACAATCGCAGGCTCAAGATAACTTAAAGAAAGGTACATTCCAAAACTATTATAAATCATTAGTAGGGGACTTAGCGGTTAAGGGACAGGAAGCTGAGCGTAGTGCATTCAACTCTGAAACTATGCATTTGGAAATTTCAAAGCGTCGTGATTCAATGAATTCAGTTTCCTTAGATGAAGAGATGACTAATATGATTACATTCCAGCAAGCATACAATGCCAATGCACGTATGATTACAGTGGTAGATGAAACATTAGATAAAATCATCAATGGTATGGGAAGAGTAGGGCTATAAGCCACATGACTGAGAGGAGATAAATTATGCGCGTTACACAATCAATGCTATCGAGTAATATGCTACGCAATTTAAATACAAGCTATAGCAAAATGTCTAAATATCAAGATATGTTGGACTCAGGTAAAGTAATTACAAGACCATCAGACGATCCGGTTGTAGCGGTAAAAGGAATGGGCTATCGTATAGATCTTGATAAAAACCAACAATACCAACGTAATCTACGTGAAGCAAATACATGGCTAGATACAACGGACGAAGCGCTTGATCAAGTAGGCGGAGCATTAAAACGTGTAAAGGAGCTTATTGTACAAGCTGCTAACGATACAAATACTGCTGATGATCGTCAAAAGATCAATGCAGAAATGCAACAAATTAAGGAACAATTGCGTGATATCGCCAATACAAAAGTGGGCGAAAACTATATCTTTTCAGGCACGCATACAAACCAACCACTTTATATTGATAAAACAGGGCCACAAAATCCAGATATTACTACTGGAGGACAAAAGCCGATTGAAATCAACGTTTTTGATGGTATCTCAATGAATATTAATACTCCGGGTGCTGATTTATTTAACGATATTGATGGGTTTATGACGCACGTAACAACACTTTTAGAAAGTGGTGCAACAGGTCCGGAGATTGGCAGTGCACTCGGTTTAGAAGTCACAAATGGTGTTAATAAAATTCCTGGTTTAGATGGTATTTATGAAAATACATTGACTTTAAGAGCAGATGTCGGAGCTCGTCAAAATCGTGTAGAGATGATGGGAAATCGACTAAGTCTTCAAGAAGTCAATGTAACAAAACAACTATCTACCAATGAAGACACAGACTATGCGAAGACGATTACAGATATGGTTACACAGGAATCCATTCACCAAGCCGCTCTTTCCGTAGGCGCAAAAATCATTCAGCAAACCTTAGTAGATTTTATCCGATAAAATCTACTAAGGTTCTGCCCCGAAAGCGAAGCGACAGGAGCAAGCTTTATAATGAATAACAGAGCGTTTGAACAATATGTTCAGACGCTTTTATTGAAAGGAGAGGTATATATGAGACTCCCACAAATCCAAATTCATACAACAGATGCGAAATTAGATCTTAATATATCTAAGCCACAACAGTATATTAAACAACCTAAAGCCACTCAGCATATTGAACAGCCAGCTGCGATTCTGGATATTCGCACCACTAGAGGTGTTTTAAAAATTGACTCTTCACAGGCAAGACGAGATATAGGAATGATTGGCCCTTTAGAATCAAGTGCAAACTACGCTGAAAAAGGTAAACAAGAGGTACTTAAGGGAATGGCACGTAGAGCAAGAGAAGGACGTCAATTAATGGAGAATGCAGGTAAAGGACAAGGGCGTTCAACAATTCAAAATATTGCGAAACAAAATCATGGCCCGCATCGCGTACAGTTTAATATTAAATTTGTACCTTCAGTAGGATCTGTGAAAATTGAATACACACCAGGTACAACAGATGTCAATATTCAGCGAAGAGAGCCAATAATTGACGCAAAAGTGAACAAACCAATCCATGAATACACACCAGGAAAAGTAACTGGTACAATGATACAAAGACCAGATGTTGACATCAATGTCATCATTTAAAGGAGTGCAAGAAGAATGAAAATAGCAACAAAATTTTTAGGTGAAGTCGAAATCGTTGAAAAAGACATACTTACGTTTGAACAAGGGCTGCTTGGATTAGAAGATCATAAAAAATTCGTATTATTACCTATTTCTGAAGAACATCCATTAGTATTATTACAATCAGTTGAGCAAGTTGAAATAGGATTTGTAGTTGCTTATCCATTCGCCTTCAAAAAAGACTATAGCTTTGATTTAAGTGAAGAGGATTTGGAACAACTTCAAATTGAAAATGAAGAAGATGTTCTAACGTACTCGGTTGTTACAATGAAGGAAACACTACAGGACTCTACTATTAATTTACTTGCACCATTAGTTATTAACATGGATAAAAAATGTGGTAAACAAATTGTTCTTCAAGATAACAAAGCCTTTCCATTACGCTATCCAATGCAAATATTGGAAGGAAGTGCGAAGTAATGCTAGTCTTATCACGTAAGAAAGATGAATCTATTATGATTGGCGACCATATCGAAATAAAAATATTAGCAGTAGAAGGTGAACAAATTAAGTTAGGTATAGTTGCACCTAGAACAGTCAAAGTGCACCGTTCAGAAGTTTTTGAAGCCATTCAAGCACAGAATAAAGAAGCTCTATCGGCATCATCAAATTTCTTGGAACAACTAAAGAAAAAGTAAAATCTACTATCTGTTTTATCCAAAATGCAAACTTAGAATTTATTACATAAAAAATAAAAAAAATTTTAAAAAACTATTAAACATTTCCAAGTAATTACGATATATAGATTGTAAGGGGCAGGAAGTGCATAACTACCTAATCCGAAATTCCACACGGACGTGGAATTACAATACAAACATTCAAGGAGGAATTCCAAATGAGAATTCAACACAACATTTCAGCTTTAAACACACACCGTAACTTAGGCTTCAACAACACACAATCTGCAAAAAACCTTGAGAAATTATCTTCAGGTTACAAAATTAACCGTGCTGGCGATGACGCTGCTGGTTTAGCTATCTCTGAGAAAATGCGCGCTCAAATCAAAGGTCTTGATATGGCGACTAAAAACTCTCAAGATTCTATCTCTTTAATTCAAACTGCTGAGGGTGCTCTTAACGAAACACACGCTATCCTACAACGTATGCGTGAATTAGCAGTACAGTCTCGTAACGATACTAACGAAAATACTGACCGTACGTTCTTACAAGACGAAGTTAAACAACTAAAAGAAGAAATTAACCGTATTGCTAATACTACTGAGTTCAATGAAAAGAAATTGTTAAACGGTGACCTAAAAGGAGCAGCTGTTACACCATCAACAGGTGGTACAACTCCAGGTAAAAATGGTTCGTTAACATTCCAAATTGGTGCTAACCAAGGACAAACAATGAACTTAGGTATTGGTACTATGACAGTTTCAGCATTAGATGGTGGATTGAATGCTGCTTCAATTGGTACAGGTAATGCTGCAAGTGCATCAATTAAACTAATTGACAATGCAATTAAGAAAGTATCTACACAACGTTCTGCATTAGGTGCTGTTCAAAACCGTTTAGAACATACTATTAACAACTTAGGCGCTGCTTCAGAAAACTTAACAGCTGCTGAATCACGTATCCGCGATACTGATATGGCTGCTGAAATGATGGCGTTCACTAAGAACAACATCCTTACTCAAGCTGCACAATCAATGTTAGCTCAAGCGAACCAACAACCACAAGGTGTTCTTCAATTATTACAATAATTTTGACAAAGTTTAATTTTAAAAAATCACTCTCTGAAATATGAGAGTGGTTTTTCTTTATATTTTAATAGAAATGTCGATATTAATAAAAGAGGTGAATAATATGAGAGTTAATCATGATTTAGAATTTTTGACAGCAAAAAATGGTGAGCAGATAATTAAAATTAATAATTATTTTTTACATAGTGAATATAATCCATCAAAAGAAGCAAGAGAATTTGCAGAAAAACATTTTAAAGCAGAAAGGCTAAATCTCGTTTATGGTTTTGGAGCTGGTCATTTTATAGAGGCATTGCATAAAAAGGCGATACATGGTGAAAAGATAATTGTAATTGAACCGTTTCTCGAGGTGTCATGCGAATTATGCGATGTAACAGTTATTAATGCTAGTTCGGAAAATGAGATACGGTTAGCGTTGGAAGAACAGATTTCGGTTGTGGATAATGTAAATATAATTACATCTCCTAATTATGACAAAATAGATAATAAAGTTTATATCCAAGTCCTGAGTGCTATTAATAAAAAATTAAATTCGGATTTTGTAGCAGAATCTACCCATAAACATTTTAATAAACTATGGCCACAAAATTATTTATTGAATTTACAATACATATTAAAAGATCAATCTGTCATTCACTTAAGTTCTAAATACACTGAACCAATTGTTATCGCTTCTGGAGGACCGTCTTTAACAAAGCAGATTAGTACGTTAAAACAAATTAGAAATAATATTATTCTTATAGCAGCAGGCTCAACAGTTAATACTTTATTAAATAACAATATAGAACCTGACTATATTGTATCCGTAGACGGATCTGAAGCGAATTACAATCACTTTAAAGATATTAAAGGATGCAAGAGCAAGCTGATTTATGCATTGTATAATCATTATTTAATACGTAATGTTTTTGAAACGAGCGGATATTTTTTTGCAGTTGATCAAGAGATGATTCATCATATGCAAAAATTCACAGATGAATCTGTAGTATACGTACCAGGGGGAACTTCTGTAGCAAACTATGCATATTCCTTAGCAACTTTTATGACTACTGGGCCTATAGCGATTATTGGTCAAGATTTAGCTTTTACTGATAATAAGACACATGCTGACTACAATAAAAACGTGAAAACATTGGAAGATATTAAGAAAAGTAAGAATAACTTTGTTGAAGTTGACGGTTATTACGGTGAAAAGGTTTTAAGTGATTATATATATTTGACGATGAAAGAGTCTTTTGAAAATCTTCATAAATCTTTAGGTAAAGAAAGGTTAATTTTTAATTGTACAGAAGGAGGAGCAATGATTGATGGAATTGTAAATATGCCATTTAATGAATTTGCTCAAGAATATGCTACTTCGATCAAAAAAAATAAGGAAGTTGAAAAAGTAAACTTTATAGCATCTGAAAATAAAGAAAAAGTGATCTTAGAATTAAAAAAAGAAGATAAAAGTTTTATAGAGTTAATCAAACTGTTGAAAAAATCTCTTAATTTATTAAAGTCAAATAAATCAACAAAATCATTTTCAAAAGAAATACTAATTAAATTAGATGAAAATGACGAAAAAATTAGAAAGTTAAGTGAAAACACCATGCTACACATGGCATTTAATGTGATAAATTTAAATATAATAAAATATTTCAAACCACAAAAAAACGAATCAACAAAAGATATATATAAACGTATCTATGAACAGAATAAAATGTTATATGCAAAAATGTTAGAAGAAACAGTAGATACGAAAAAGCATCTTGATACTTTAATCAAATTGTTAATAGAGGAGACAATATAAATGAATGAAATGATTTTAGAAATTATTAATAGCTATAATGAGTATTTAGAAAAGATTCCTCAAGGATGTGAAAGTATAATTATAAGTACAAAATCCGAAACCCCATTAGATGCATTACAACTAATTACTCAATTTACAGAGGGTGTTGATTGGCTAGTTCAAGTAAATGAAAAACTGTCTACATTAAGTTATGAAAACCCTCTGTATGTTAACAAAATACATGATTTTCTGGAGGAAATTAACAAAGGGCTTGAAATTCAAGATTTTTTACGAGTAGCTGATATTTTTGAATATGAAATAAAACCTTATTTTGAAAGTATTCCCCCTTACGATATCGCTACTAACTAATTTATAATAAATTGAGGAATTTAATTAGAAAAGGTGACAAATATGACAAGTAATTCGATAGCAAATAAAACCGTTTTAGTTACAGGTGGTACAGGTTCTTTTGGAAAAAAATTCATCCGTAAGGCTTTAACATTAGGTGTGAAAAAAGTAATTGTTTTTAGTCGTGATGAGCTAAAGCAATATGAAATGGCTCAAGAATTTACTGATTCACGCGTTCGTTTCTTCATCGGCGATGTACGAGACAAAGAGCGATTATACCGTGCATTTGATGGGGTAGATATTGTTATTCATGCCGCTGCGTTAAAGCATGTAGGGGCGTGTGAATATAATCCATTTGAAGCTGTTAAGACAAATATTAACGGTGCACAAAACATTATTGAAGCTGCTATTGATCGTGGTGTTGAAAAAGTCATCGCACTTTCAACGGATAAGGCTTGCAGTCCTGTAAATTTATATGGTGCAACTAAGCTTGCTTCAGATAAGCTATTTGTAGCTGGAAATTCATATGTAGGCGAAAAACATACGAAGTTTTCTGTTGTACGTTACGGCAATGTGGTAGGTAGTCGCGGTAGTGTTGTTCCATTTTTTAAAAAAATGCGTGAAACTGGTACTTTACCGATTACAGATGAGCGTATGACACGTTTTTGGATTACCTTAGATCAAGGTGTGCAATTTGTACTTGATAATTTAGAGCGTATGCATGGCGGAGAAATTTTTATACCGAAAATTCCTAGTATGAAGGTAATAGATTTGGCAACTGCAATTGGACCTGAATGTAAAACTGAAATCGTCGGTATTCGACCTGGTGAGAAGCTACATGAGGCAATGATTACAGAGGATGATGCCCGCCATACGTTAGAGTACGATAATTATTATGTGATTCAGCCAGAATTTTCTTGGTGGTCGAAAGAATATTCGGATGGTGGAAAGCTACTTGACGAATCATTTTCATATATTAGTAATAATAATAATGAGTGGTTAACGGTGGACGAATTAAGAAAGTTAGTAGAATATATGTAAATGAAAAGTGGGATGAATAATGAAAATAGTTGGTATTGTTCAAGCTAGAATGAGCTCAACTAGATTGCCAGGAAAGGTTTTAAAAGAGGTTAATAGAAAACCTCTTTTAGCCTACCAAATTGAAAGAATGAGAAAGAGTTCTTTGATTGATGAGCTAGTTATAGCAACTACTCCTAATGGAAATGATGATATAATCCGCTTGTGTGATAAATTGGATGTTTCTTATTATATTGGTTCTGAATCGGATGTTTTAGCTAGATATTATGAGGCTGCAAAGAAATATGAAGCAGATGTAATCGTGAGAATGACTTCTGACTGTCCATTAATTGACCCTAAAATTATCGATAATGTTATCCAATATTATATAGATCGACAATGTGATTATGCTTCTAATACACAGGTGAGAACTTTTCCTAGAGGTATGGATACGGAAGTATTTTCAATTAAGAGTTTGGAGAATGCATACTTAAATGCGAATTTGGAATATGAGAGAGAGCATGTTACACCCTATTTATATTTAAATCCTAGTCAATTTAATATAAAACAATATATACAAAGTGATGCGGATGATAGTCAATTAAGATTAACGGTAGATACTTCAGAAGACTTCGATTTAATCTCAAAATTAATCTCGAAATTATATCCAATTGATGAAAATTTTAATTTATCGATGATCTTAGAAGAACTTAAAAATAATCCTGAACTTGTTAAAATAAATAAACATATTGTGCAAAAAAAGTTAGGTGAATAATGTATGAAAGTATTACTAATTGGTGCTACCGGAATGCTAGGCCGAGAGATGGTACAACAATTTCAGAAGATAAATTGGGATATTACTACAATTGCGCAAAGTAAGTGTGATATTACAATGGATATAGTAAAAGATTTTGATAAATTAGTTGATATTATTACTTTTAATTCTTACGAAATAGTAATTAATACTGCAGCGATGATTAATTTAGCTGATTGTGAACAAAACCCAGACCAAGCCTATTTATTAAATACTCGAATACCGGGCTTACTAAGTAAAGTATGCCAACGGAAAGGTGCATATTATATTCAAATTTCTACAGATCATTATTATACAGGAGATTTAAATCTACCGCATAAAGAAAAAGATGATACATTTTTAGTAAATGAATATGCTAAAACTAAGTACTTTGGAGAAATATTAACAAGACAATATAGTAATAGTTTAGTTATTAGGACTAATATTGTCGGGTTTAAGGGAATAAAAGAGAAACCTACTTTTATTGAATGGGTTATTGAAACACTAACAGAGGAAAAAGAAATTATCGGTTTTACGGATTTTTATACTTCAAGTATTGATGTAGAAAGTTTTACTGTTATTTTGATACAACTAATATTAAAAAATGTAACAGGTACTATTAATATTGCATCAAGTGAAGTTATATCTAAATATGAATTTATTATTCAAATCGCTCGTAAATTAAATAAAGAATATTTAGTTAAACCTGGTAGCTTAAAGGGTTTTTCCGAAGAAGTGGAAAGAGCTGATTCATTAGGGTTATGTATAGAGAAGTTAACCCATTTAATTGGTAAGGAGTATGTTCCTAGCGCTGAACAAGTTATTAGAAATTTAATGAATAGATATAAGGAGATGTGATGAATGAATTATAAAAGTGAGATAAAAATTAATAAACATAAAATATCTATTAATAATCCAACATACTTCATTGCAGATATCGCATCAAATCATAATGGTGAATTGTCTCGTGCAAAAGAACTTATTTGGTTATGCAAAGAAGCAGGTGCCGATGCTGTAAAGTTTCAACATTTTAAGGCTGAAAAAATCGTTAGTGATTATGGTTTTAAAAAATTAGGGAAAAATAGTCATCAAGCTTCATGGGGGAAAAGTGTTTTTGAAGTTTTTAAAGATTATGAATTAAATAGAAGTTGGAATGAAATTTTGAAAAAAGAAGCAGAAATTGCTGATATAGAATTTTTTACGACTCCATATGACGTAGAGGCTGTTGAAGAAATTGACTACTTAGTTAATGCTTATAAAATAGGATCAGGCGACATTACTTGGACAGATTTTATCCAACATACAGCAAAGAAAAATAAACCAATCCTTATTGCAACGGGAGCTTCGGAAATTAACGATGTAATACGTGCTGTAGAGAATGTACTATTTTATAATGATAAAATTGTATTGATGCAGTGTAATACAAATTATACTGGTAGCTTAGAAAATTTTAAATATATTAATCTAAATGTTTTAAACACATATAAAACTATATATCCAAATATGATTTTAGGTTTGTCTGACCATACACCAGGTCATGCAACAGTACTTGGTGCTATTACACTTGGAGCACGCGTAATAGAAAAGCATTTCACAGATGACAATAATAGAATTGGTCCTGATCATCAATTTTCTATGAATCCTATCACTTGGAAAGAAATGGTGGAGAGGTCGAGGGAACTTGAAAATTCTTTAGGTAATGGGATGAAAATTATTGAGAAAAATGAACAAGAAACTTCTGTTGTGCAACGTCGAGGTATCTATTTACGTGTCAATAAAAAAGCTGGTGAGACCATCGATGTTGCTGACTTAGAATTTTTGAGACCAGCACCAGCTAATATTTTTAATCCATATGAAGCTAGCGAAATCATTGGAAAAATTATTAGACAGAATAAAAAAGCGGGAGAACCTATTTTTAGAGGTGATTTGACATGCTAAAAGGGCAAGTAACCGGATTGCGCGCAATTGAAAAAAGTGATTTATCTCAATTATTACAATGGCGAAACCAACCGGAATTTCGTCTTTTTTTTCGTGAATTCCGTGAATTAAATTATGAGAATCAATTGAGTTGGTTTGACAAATATGTAATGAATGACCCAAATACTCGTATGTTTGCAATTGTAGAATTAACTACTAATAAATTAATTGGAGCATGTGGATTATGTTATATCGATTGGATAAACCGAAATGCAGACTTTAGTATCTACATTGGGAAAGATAATTTATATATTGATAAATCGTATGCAACCGATGCAGCACAAGTAATGGAGAAATATGGGTTTCAAGAGTTGAATCTCCATAGATTATGGGCAGAGATTTACTCTATTGATGAAAAAAAGATAGTTTTTTTTGAGAAAATGAATTTTGAAAAAGAAGGATATTTTAAGCAAACTCATTGGACACAAGGTAAATGGGTAGATTCTATTTATTATGGAAAAATAAATAGAGAAGGTTGATAAAGATGCAAAAAAATATGGTAAAACATTAAGTGATATCAATGAATTTAAACAGAATTTTATCCAAGAAAAGGATAAATTATTAAAATATAATAAGAAAATTATCAGAAGTAGCACAGCAACAGCCTATTTCGAAAGCTATGTAAGAATTGCGAGAATGCATTAATGGGAGAAATCGATTTCTTAAACAAGGAATAGGATACAAACTGTGTGACAAATGTTTCCATTTAAATGGTATATATGAAGATACTGTAGATTTCGCTCAAGCTGTATGTAGATGAAATTACTTCATATTCTCAAACCTATACTGAGGATTCTATACAGAGGTGGAAGGTAGAGTTCAAAAAATATATTATCCTAAAGCAAAATTCTTAAAAGAGGTAATCGGTGATAAGGTAAATCCTAAAACTCTAAAAGTTTTAGATTTAGGGGCTGGTTCAGGGTATTTTTTGAAAGCACTACAGCAAAATGGTTTTTTTAATGTAATAGGTCATGACGTCTCATCTAATCAAGTAAAATAGGCGAATAAAATGTTAGCTGGAGAATTTGTTAAACAATCAAATATAAACGATTTAGTGACAATCATAAATAATACAGATGCAGAAATTATTTCAATGATAGGTGTTTTAGAGCATTTAACAAATCCTCGCGAAATACTAGATGCTATTTCCAATAATAAAAATATTGAATATTTTTACATATCAATCCCGTTGTTTTCATTTTCTGTGTTCTGGGAGTTAATGAATGAAAGTGAATTTAATCGACATTTATCGGGTGGGCATACACACTTATATACTAAAGAGTCTATTGAATATTTTTGTAATGAATTTAATTTTTCAAAAATAGGTAAATGGCAATTTGGAGCGATGCTATGGATTGGTATCGATTTACTTTAATGAGTCTTACTAATAAAAAAGCTAGTGTTAGAATACAGGAGTTTTTTAATGAAAAATATTTAGATATAATAGATGATTTACAATTGATTTTTGATAAATCTGAATTTTCTTCTGAAATACATTTGGTATTAAAAAATAATTAATAAAAATAAAATTTAGAAGTCCAACCGACTTTTGTGCCGAAAAAAAACGAAGAAGCAAATAATTAGTGTTAACATGCTATTATACCCAGAATTATTTAAGTTAAATCGCCATTATTAAAAGTCTTACTTTATATTTCATCCTTTTTCTAACTAATTTTTGATTCTACTAACTAACATAAAGCTAAAGGATTTCTCTACATTATCTTTATCTCAATTTGTGTAGAGTTTTTCTGAATTAAAGAATAATAAAAAATTTTAATTTTAGAATATAGTTTTTGTTATTATGCTGAACCTACTTATCTTTTGATGAGTAGGTTGCTTAAAATGTATTAGAGTATTATTTTGAATATAAATAAAGTTGGAGTGAATTGTATGAAAAAAGTAGTTTTGATAAAAGGGCAATCTAATTATAATGTATTACGTTATTGGATGGATGCTTTAGCAAGGGGACTTGAGAAGAAGGGGATAGAAACAATTGTTTTAGATGGGAAATATTCAGTTAATGATCAAGTGATTGCATTATTAGGCTTAGATGTAGATGCTGTAATTTCATTTAACGGTTTGTTTTTAGAAAATAAAGAGATTATAGAGAAAGTTATTAGAGCTCCTTATATTTATTTACTTATCGATCATCCGATAGATCATTTAGGTCGCCTTGAAAATTTACGACCACAAGATATTTTGACTGTGATGGATCGAAATGATGTAAATAATTTAGAGCATTTTGGCCTGAATATTTCCAATACATATATGTTACCCCATGCTGCAATTGAATTGTCAGTGGAAAAAGTGGAAAAAACTATTGATATTTTAGTGAGTGGATCTTATTCAGATATGACAATGTATACAAAGTACATTGAGAGCCAGTCACCTGCTATTTTTGCAATTTGTAAAGAAGTTATAGATAATTGTCTTGAAGATTCAAGAAAGTACTACATAGATGAATTTTTACAAGCTTTCGCGAAACGAGGTGTATCAATAGATTTACGTCTAAATGAGAATCCGGAGATTATAAAGTTAGTACGTGATATTGGTAGATATATATATTCTGTGAATCGTTTAAGTGTTGTAAAAGCACTTGCGGATGCAGGCTTGCCGATTAGTATTTATGGTAAAGGATGGAAGGATTCACCTCTTGTGGATTATTCTAATGTGATTATTCATGAATCAGTAAATTATTGGGAAACTCAAGAGTTGATGCGACAAGCAAAGGTTATTATGAGTTTTCAAGCATTGCTTCGTGATGGTACTCATGAGAGAGTTTTTGCTGGGATGGCGGCACGCTCAGTGGTAGTGACAAATGAAACACCTTATTTGAGAGAGCTTTTTACAGAAAAAGAATTAATGTTCTATAACTTTAATGATTTAGGCGCAATGGTGGAGTCTGTTAAGGCGATTTTAAAAGATGATGAGCAACGTGAAAAAATGTCTGAAGCAGCGTGGCAGGCTATTAAAGGTGGACATACTTTTGAAGAACGAGCACAGACGATTATTGATATTTTTAATGATGTAGAAATGCACTAATTAGGGGAATATGTTTAATTTGTCCTTGTTAGCTGTAATAGATAAAGCCAAAAGACAATAATGGTCTCGGAGAAATAAGGGATATTTAGTATTAGTTTTAGTAATGTTATGGTCATCAGCTAATAATTCTACTTGTACTTCTACAACCATTGTTTCGAATTAATAAAAATATTTTAAGGTGAATTTTCGTTTTGTAGAATAAGGAAATTCATCTTTTTTTATGTTTATTAGTTAAATTATAAACTTCTAGTAGGCATAATCATTCCTAATTATTTTAATTAGCTTTACTTTAAAGTGAAATATTTCAAAATATATCCGATATTAAACACAAGTAATAGAAAAGCATAGGAGGTCAGGTGAGATGCGTATTGTACCGAAAGGACAATCAGTAGAAGCATTGGCTGTTTCAAGTAATACTACAGGTACTGAAGAGGCAACAAAGCCTACTGTATCTACTCAAGCAGCTCTACAGCCAATAGTAGAAAAGCAAAATATTGTAATAGATGAAGAAGAAATAACAAAAGAAAAACTACAACAAGCTGTAGAAACAGTGAACGAATTTTTACAAATCAATCATAGTTCTTCGAAATTCGTACTTCACGATGGTTTAGAGCGTTATTTTGTACAAGTCGTAGACGCACAAACAGAAGAAGTCGTGAAAGAAATTCCACCGAGAAAGTTATTGGATGCTTTCTACGAGATGCAAAAACTTTTAGGTATGATTGTAGATGAAAAAATATAAGATTTTTAGGAGGGTATTACTATGGTAAACAGAATTGGTGGATTAGCGTCGGGAATGGATATCGATGCATTAGTAGCAAAGTTAATGGCAGCAGAAAAGTCTCCTCTTATCAAATTGCAGCAAAAGAAACAAACCACTGAATGGATGCGTGATGCATATAGGGGTGTCAATACAAAATTAAAAACATTTGATAGATATATTCAGGATAATCTTTTAAATAAAAGTTTCATGACTAAAACAGTTACATCTTCAAACTCAAATTATGTTACAGCAAAGGCAGGCGCAAATGCTTCTGGAACATTATCAATTGAGGGTGTTTCTCAATTGGCTTCAGCTGCTCGCGGTCTTGGTAAGCAAATAAATGCGACAGGGAATACAAAATTAAGCGATCTTGGTATTTCTGATGGAGTAATTGAGTTAAGCTCAATCAAAGCGGATGGTAGTATGGCTGCAACAGGGACTAAAATTGAATTTGATCCAAATAAAACAACTGTATCTGAGTTAGTTGAAAAAATAAATAATAGTAATGCGGGCGTAAGCGCTATATTTGAAAATGGAACTCTTTCAATCACAGCAAAAAATACAGGAGACAATAAAAATGGTGCTGAGGTACAAGTTATTTCAGGAGCAGATGTATTTGGAAAACTTGGTTTTGATTCGTTATTAGGTGCGACTTCAGGAGATTTAGCAAGTGGTGGTAAAAACGCAGTATTTCAAGTGAATGGAATTCCGACGGAAAGATCATCTAATACATTTTCTATTTCAGGATATACGGTAACATTAAAAGATACATTCAATGCTGCCACTACAATTGAAAATAATTTAACAGCAGCAAAAGAAGAACTCAAAAATGCTCAGTTAAGTAAAGATAAATTACAGGAATTATTAGATACTGCTATTGCTAATTTTGATACTGCTAATTCGGCATATACAAATAGGTATGACCCAGTTTTTAAAAATAGTTTGAATGCTACTGAGCAAGAAGCATACAACAAAATCAACAAAAACTCTTTCTTCAGTTCACTTACTGATGCAGAGATGTTTGAATTGCAAAGTTTAGTAGTTGATGAAAATGCGGATGAACAAACTATCAAAGATGCTATTAATGCTAGTTCATCTTTTTCGCCAGATTTGAAATCAAAGCTAATGAGTCTAAGTAAAGATGATTTATTGTTAGTGGAAACTCTAGATGAGACCCAGTTAACTAATTTTAAAGATGCGGCTCAGAAAGAAACTTCACTGAATATTTATAAATCTTTAGATAAACAATTCCTAAGTGGCTTATCCGCTACAGATATTACTAGTATCACAGGGTTAGATTTTACAAGTAATGAAACATTAAATGAATCAATTAATAACTTACAAGACGAAGCATTAAAAACAAAATTATTAAAGTTAAGTGATACACAGAAGCAATCGTTAAAAAATTTAAGTGAAGAAGACTTGAAAAATTATCAAGAAGTTGCGACAGTTCAAATTCCTTATGATGAAAAATTAGCTTTAAAAGTGCAAGCAGAAAACAATTTCAAAGCTGGTGAAAATCGTTTAACACAGGCACAAGCAACTTTAGATGCAGCTCAAGCTGCTGCAGATGCTGAATCCAGTAAGCCATCAACGGCACCAAATATTCCTCCAGTAACAATGACATCTTCAACAGATGTAGATGAGATGATGAACAAAATTAAAGAGTTCGTCACTACATATAACGGTCTTGTTAAGGAAATGAACGATCAAACAAAAGAAACAAAATATCGAGATTATTTACCTTTAACAGACGAGCAAAAAAAAGAGATGTCTGAAAACGAAATTAAACTATGGGAAGAAAAAGCAAAGAGTGGTTTATTGCGAAGTGACTCGATTTTAAGAAGTGGATTGTCTAGTATGCGTGGGTTGATTTACGAATCTAATCCTGCTGTAGAAAATTCAGAATATAATACGTTATTTAAAATCGGGATTACGACTTCGAAATCATATAATGACGGCGGTACATTGGAAATTGATGAAGAAAAATTACGTAAGGCATTAGAAGATGACCCTGATGCAGTGACAGCGCTATTTACAAATAGAGGTAATGAAAAAGGTACAGTTGTTGTCGACGGTGTCGAAAAAACTGTGGATACTCGTGGTTTCCTCCAAAAGCTACAAGGGTCTATGAACTCTTTCACACAAGATATTGAGAAAAAGGCTGGTCGTGCTACATCGACAGAGCAAGAGTACTCAATCGGTAAAAATTTAGTTGATATGGATAAACGGATTGATACGTGGAAAACAAAATTAGAAAACATCGAGGCCCGTTATTGGAAGCAATTCAGTGCAATGGAGAAAGCTATTAACAAAGCAAACTCACAATCAGGTATGTTTGCGCAATTTGGTGGACAGGGATAAAAGTTTTAGTATAATTTAGTTAAAAGGTAATATAAAGGAGTTGTCTTTGATTGACAGCACAAACATCTGCTCATAATGCATATAAACAAAATAGTGTTACAACTGCCTCTCCAGGAGATTTAACACTAATGTTGTATAATGGATGCTTAAAATTTCTGTATAAGGCAAAATTGGCGATTCAAGATAAAAAGATTCAAGAAAAAAATACTAACCTTCAAAAAGCACAGGCAATCATAAGTGAGCTTATGGCGACACTGAATATGGATATTGAAGTATCTAAAAATATGATGGCACTCTATGAATATATGAATCATCGATTAGTAGAAGCAAATATTCGAAATGACATTTCTATAATTGAAGAGGTTGAAGGACTTGTTTTGGAATTCCGTGATACTTGGAAGGAAGTTATTCGTATTAATCGTCAGCAACAATACGGCAATGGAGACAGAATATGATGGGACCAGTTGAACGATTGCTCTCTATTTCAGCTAGACTTTACGAGCATTTGTCGACCATTCCTCAAGGAGACGATCGAGAAGAATTTATCGAAAAAATAAATGACTTGCTTGACGAGCGCGGTGCAATAATCGAGGAATTGAAGCAATCTGGAAAATCTTTAGATGGGCATCAATTATATAAGCATTTACAGGAACTTGATCGAGGGATACAGGAACGATTACAAAAGGTTATGGCAGCGATTAAAACAGATATGAAAACTCTTCAACAATCTAAAAAAACTGAGCAGCAATATTTAAATCCGTATAGCTCTGTCCGTGTAATGGATGGTATGTATTACGACGGGAAAAAATAAGTTAAAAGATACTTATACTTTTAAGGATCTTATATTCATCAAAACCAGGACTCTTTATAAATGAGTTCCTGGTTTTGTGTTTGCTTCTAAAACATATAACACCAGAATTTAAATTAGAGAAGTTTTGTACGTATATAAATTACAACACCGCCATATTTTGGTAAAAATTTACAATATTGTTGATGAAGTTTCCATATCCCTGTTTTGAATATTAAGTACATATTAATAAAAAATAGGTCTTTATCCGGCAAAATATGTTACTTATTCCCTCTAGATGAAAAACATGCATCGTGTCATAATCAAGCTAAATAGATGTTTAGAATAGTATTGGGGTGGGTAGATGATATTTAAACGCCAAGAAGGTTTTCGATTTAAGTTCGATGAGCCTGTTAAAATGACTTTTGCAGTATATGAGGATGGTAGAGTCAATCAAGCGCAAATGGCAATGGCTGACTTGCTTGATATTAGTCCACGCGGTTTAAAGATGTTTACTGAGGTGGATTTGGGTGTCAATCCTCATCCTTTGGATTTACGCTTTGTTCTTGATACAAGAGAGGTACGAGCTTATGGTGAAATAATTTGGAGCCGTCCTTTTGGAAATGGCAAGCAGTATGGCGTGAATTTCAATAATCAAGAATTGGTTGAAGATTTGATTGTCGAAGAGTTGAAGCTGCGCCGAAGAAAAGAAGCGGATGAGGCAAAATTAAATAACATTCATTTATAAAGTGAAGCATTCATCAGTGGGGGACGGATTTTGTTCATCCCTCACCTAACTTCTTTTGCTTTCGCCTATACTGCCCATTATTGCAGGAAAAAATTTTTTTGTGAAAAAAAGAATTATTTTAGAGGAATTTCACACACTTGTGTAGAAATATATAGTATAGCAGTTATAAAGGAGGAGTTTACATGTTAAACTTTAACATTCGTGGTGAAAATATTGAGGTAACTCCAGCTATTCGAGAGTATGTTGAAAACAAAATCGAAAAAGTTGAACGTTATTTTAACGAAGATGTTAACGCCAACGCTAACGTAAATTTAAAGGTTTATAATGACAAGCAAACTAAAGTGGAAGTTACAATTCCAATGAAGAACTTAACTCTTCGTGCAGAAGAGCGTCATAATGATATGTATGCTGCGGTTGACTTAATCGTTGATAAATTAGAACGTCAAATCCGTAAGCATAAAACAAAGGTAAACCGTAAATTCCGTGAGCGCGAAGGTACAGGCCTTTATTTTGCTACTTCTCAAGCAGCAGCTGATGTATCAACAGAGGAAGACGAATACTCTATTGTTCGCACAAAGCAATTTGATCTAAAACCGATGGATCAAGAAGAAGCTGTTTTACAAATGAATATGCTAGGGCATGATTTCTATATCTTCACAGATGCAGAATCAAACGGCACAAATATTGTCTACAAACGCAAAGACGGTAAATACGGCTTAATTGAAACAACTTAAACTTTATTATGTACAAGGGCTCTCGCGAAAAGCGGGAGCCTTTTTTATCTTCATTCAGAGGAAATTACTACCTATATAAGTGGTGGGATGAATGCAGGTATATCTTTTCACCAAATTGATATGATTTCTTTTCATGCTAGGGACTCTGTTTGCATGAATCTGTTATACAATGGTAAAATGAAAGCTGAGACTATATAGGAAGTGAAAAAATTCATGGCAAACCTATTAAATAAATTATTTGATTTCAATAAACGTGAACTAAAAAAATTAGAAAAAATCGCTGACCAGGTTGAGGCATTCGCTTCTCAAATGGAACAGCTTTCAGATGATCAATTACAAGCGAAAACAGAAGAATTTAAAAAACGTTATGCCGACGGAGAGCATTTAGACTCGATCCGTGCGGAAGCTTTTGCCGTTTGTCGAGAAGGGTCAAAGCGTGTACTAGAGATGTACCCATTCCGTGTACAAATTATGGGTGCTGCGGCATTAGATGAAGGTAATATTTCGGAAATGAAAACCGGTGAAGGTAAAACGTTAACGGCTACGATGGCTGTTTACCTGAATGCCATTACTGGTAAAGGCGTACATGTTGTGACAGTCAATGAATATTTAGCTAGTCGTGATGCTGAGGAAATGGGACATCTGTATAATTTCTTAGGCTTAACGGTTGGTTTAAATTTGAACAGCCTGTCAAAAGAAGAAAAACGTGCAGCCTATGAAGCTGATATTACGTATACTACAAACAATGAGCTAGGCTTTGACTATTTACGTGATAATATGGTGCTTTATAAAGAGGAACGTGTACAACGTCCGCTACATTTTGCGGTCATCGATGAGGTTGACTCGATTTTAATTGATGAGGCGCGTACGCCATTAATTATTTCGGGTCAGGCTGGGAAATCAGCGCAGCTTTATAAACAGTCTAATGCGTTTGTTCGTATGTTAAGTGCGGAAACGGATTACACATATGAAGAGTCGACAAAAGGTGTTACGTTAACAGATGCTGGTGTTGAAAAAGCAGAGAAAGCATTTGGCGTTGATAACCTATTTGATTTAACGCATGTACGTTTAAACCATGCGATTAATCAATCGTTAAAGGCACATGTAAGTATGCATAATGATGTTGATTATGTTGTACAAGAAGGCGAAATCATTATTGTTGACGGCTTTACAGGTCGTTTAATGAAAGGTCGTCGTTACTCGGATGGACTGCATCAGGCAATTGAGGCCAAAGAGGGCGTAGAGATTCAAAATGAATCGATGACGATGGCGACAATTACATTCCAAAACTACTTCCGTATGTATCAAAAACTTTCAGGTATGACAGGTACAGCGAAAACAGAGGAAGAAGAATTCCGTAATATTTATAATATGAGTGTTGTGGCGATCCCAACGAATAAGCCGATAGCTCGTGATGACCGTCCAGACTTAATTTTTGCTTCGATGGAAGGGAAATATAAAGCGGTGGCGGCAGATATTGCAGAGCGCCATAGAGCTGGACAACCAGTTCTTGTCGGTACTGTTGCTATTGAAACATCTGAAATTATTTCGAATTTATTGGATAAACATAAAATCCCACATAACGTATTAAACGCGAAAAACCATGAGCGTGAAGCAGAAATTATTGCGAATGCTGGTATGCAGGGTGCAGTAACAATTGCTACGAACATGGCTGGTCGTGGTACGGACATTAAACCTGGAGAAGGTGTAATGGAGCTTGGCGGTTTAGCGGTAATTGGTACGGAGCGTCATGAATCTCGTCGTATCGATAATCAGCTACGTGGTCGTTCTGGTCGTCAAGGGAACCCAGGGATTACTCAATTCTATCTGTCACTAGAAGATGAATTAATGCGTCGTTTTGGCTCTGATAATATGAAATCCATGATGATGAAATTAGGGATGGATGATACACAGCCACTACAATCTAAAGTTGTTTCAAGAGCAGTAGAATCAGCTCAAAAACGTGTTGAAGGTAATAACTTCGATGCTCGTAAACGTTTATTACAATATGATGATGTGCTACGTCAGCAACGTGAGATTATTTATAAAGAGCGTTATGACGTATTAGAAACAGAAAATATGCGTGTGCTTGTTGAGTCTATGATTCAAGAAACGATCGACAACATTGTCGCATTGTATACACAAGGTGAGCAAAAGGATTGGCACATAAAAGCAATTGATGACTATGTCGCAGCAAACCTATTAGATGAAGGCGTTCTGAAGGTGGAAGATTTCCAAGGTAAATCTGCAGAAGAGATTAACCAGCTAATTTCAAACGCTGTCCAAGCACGTTATGATGAAAAAGAAGAACAGCTTACACCCGAGCGTATGCGTGAATTTGAAAAGGTTATCTTATTACGTTCAATTGATACGAAATGGATTGACCATATTGATGCTATGGATCAGCTACGTCAAGGTATCCATCTTCGTGCATATGGTCAAAATGACCCACTTCGTGAGTATCAACAAGAGGGCTTTGCTATGTTTGAGGATATGGTCGCTTCCATTCGCGAAGATGTAGCAAAATATGCGATGAAGGCAGAAATCCATAATAATTTAGAGCGTGAGGAAGTTGCAAAAGGTCAAGCTGTTAATCCGAAAGAGGATGGCGGTTCAGCTCCGAAAAAGCAACCTGTCCGTAAGGCAGAAAATGTCGGACGTAATGATTTATGTCCGTGCGGAAGCGGTAAGAAATTTAAAAACTGCCATGGTGCAGCTCAATAAGTTAACGATTATGAAAAAGATCATTTTAACTGAATGTTAAAATGGTCTTTTTTTTATGTTTTAGGTAATCTTCACATTTTAAAAGGACTGATAACTCTTGCTGGAATTGGTTAGCTAACAATCGTCAGTTGGTAGAAGGTATGGGCCATTTACCGGAACATTTGCATAAGCGATACATTGCACTTTTCAATTTTATAACATTCCCGAGAGAGGAAAAGGAAAGCTATGTTTTGATAGAGAGCTTAAATCTGCGAAAATATTAGAAAATTCAGAAAAAGATATATAATACTACAACAATAGGTAAATAGTTCAATAAAAAGGGTAATGTTTATAACTTTTTTCTGATTTATTATGAGTATATACGAATAGTATGGAAGTTTTGGAAATTCGAACTTCTTTTCTTTGGATAAGGGAGTGATTCATGTGTGGATATAAAATCCTCGAGAATAGGAGTCCTAGGAAGACCTTCTCGAGGAAATACATTGGAGTATACCAATATATTTATTAGTATACTCCTCTTTACTAGAAAAAATAAATATTATTTTAAGGAGGATTTACATGCATTGTGATGACATTATGAGTAGTGAAACGATGCTGTATATACCGGAGTATGATGCCCATGGAAACTTGTGCACACGCGTAATAGAAAGGGATAACGAATACATTTCAAAATTAGCACCGACAAAATTAATGGATTATAATCTACGTTATTTTGGTTCAAGCTTAAGAGGGGCTTTCGATGGCTCGAAAATGATACTTGGAAAGCTGAATAAAAATCCCATAGTTGTTCATGAACGAAGTAATATTGTATGGTTTCCAAGTAAGTCTTATTTACGACCTGAATGTACATGGTTTGCTGTCCATCATATCGAGGACTATCAAGCTGTGGATAATAAGCGTACAAAAGTAATTTTTATGAACGGCTATGAATTTAATGTGGATCTAAGTGTCAGAGCATTCGAATCCAGAATTCAAAGAGCGTTTTTACTAAAATATAAACTGGAGAAACGAATGAAGCATTTACTAGTTCAATATGATCAAGGTAGAGTATTCCAACGAATTGCGAACAACGTTATCTTTGACGATGAAGCTGAAAAAGATTGATACACTATTGTAAATCATACTGTATTGTAAAAAAGTATGTTTTCCGCCGTAAAAACGTTATAATGAAGAGATACGAGGCTTGAAAAATGAAGTATGAGTATTTTAAAATCACTTTTTGTACTGATTTTTCTAAAAGCTTGGGTGGTTATCATAGAAGTTTTATCTTCATTCAGCAGAAGACTCCCACCTCTGCAGGTGGTGAGATGAATGCGGGTGTGATTCCTTGTCCAAACACTACTGAATGAAGAAAGCCTCCGGCGGATGTCACGGATTTTGAGAGGAATAAATAAAGGATGTTAGCCTAAAACCTTCGCATCCTGCGAAAACGGCTAACTGACCTGCATCGTGCAGCCAAGGCACAATTCAAAATCTGGACGCATTGTTTATCTGTGCGAAAGCGAAGCGACAGCAACAATTACGCCAAGGCGAAATTGATAAGATGGCCCCATTAATAATGTTCGGAGGATTTAACAATGATTGAATTAGCAGATGTACGTAACGCGTTAGACACTTCAGCCGGAAAATTGGCGGATTTTAGGGGGTCTCTTTGACTTAGAAAACAAAGAGGCACGCATTCAGGAATTAGATGAAATGATGCTTGAGCCAGGCTTCTGGGATGATCAGCAAGGCGCACAGGTAATCATTAATGAAAGCAATGGCTTAAAGGCAATTGTTAATGAATATAAAGATTTATTGGAAACACATGAGAACCTAGATATGACGCTAGAGCTATTGCGAGAAGAGCCTGATGAAGAATTGCATGAAGAGCTAGGCAATGAATTAGTAGAATTTCAGCAAAAAATGGGCGATTTTGAGCTGCAATTACTATTAAGCGGTCCATACGATCAAAATAATGCGATTTTAGAGCTGCACCCAGGAGCAGGTGGTACGGAATCTCAGGATTGGGGCTCAATGCTGCTTCGTATGTACACACGCTGGGCGGAAAAACGTGGCTTTAAAGTCGAAACCGTTGATTATCTTCCAGGCGATGAAGCAGGTATTAAATCTGTAACATTGTCCATTAAGGGTCATAATGCTTACGGCTATTTGCAAGCAGAAAAAGGTGTCCATCGTTTAGTGCGTATTTCACCATTTGACTCTTCTGGTCGTCGTCATACATCTTTCGTTTCTTGTGATGTTATGCCTGAATTCGATGACAATATTGAAATTGATATTCGTACAGAGGATTTAAAAATTGATACGTATCGTGCAACAGGTGCAGGTGGTCAACATATTAATACGACAGATTCAGCTGTTCGTATTACGCACACTCCAACTGGTACTGTCGTACAATGTCAGGCAGAACGTTCACAAATTAAAAACCGTGAAAAAGCCATGACGATGTTAAAAGGGAAACTCTATCAATTAGAGATCGAAAAGCAGCAGGCACAGCTAGATGAAATCCGTGGTGAACAGAAGGAAATCGGCTGGGGCTCACAAATTCGTTCATATGTATTCCATCCATATTCAATGGTGAAGGATCATCGTACAAATGAAGAAACAGGTAATGTAGGAGCGGTGATGGATGGCGATGTAGATCCATTCATTAATGCATACTTACGTTCAAAAATCGGGTAATGAAAGCCCCTCAGAGGCACAGTAAAATTGTGCTTTTGAGGGTTTTTTTAGTTCTGGTGATACCTTTTTTTAAAAAGGTGGATGATACGGAGTGTCTTGGCTAATCTGCTTACGCTCATCCATGTAATGCTTATAGAGCATCGACGCATTGACAAATTGCTTACTAATCGAAGCATATTGAATAGACAGTTCAATCTGTTTATTATTTTTCAGTGTGACGATACAGCCCATTTTACTCGGTACAATATTCGCAATGGCGTGAAGTCCAATCCAAATATTGTGGACAGAGTTTGGCGAATATGTTGGGAAAAAAATACATGGATAACCGTAATCATAAGCAACAACGATTGGAAGCTTATGCTGATTGCCGAAGAAGCGTTTGGCGGAATGTTTTGCTGCTTCATAGGTTGTTCCAAGTGAAATACAAGATTTTCGTAATATATGCATTGGCTTTCGTGTGACGATCAGTTCATTATGCTTATCAATTACCCGTGTGAAAATTTTAGAGTCGTACTGAATTGGCTGAAGTAAATAGGTGTTGAAAGACATTAAATATGCATTGACGTAGTTTGTTGACATCTTTGTAAGCCTCCTTTTTCTATTTATTATTGAAGTGTAAAACACAAATTCGAATTCAGAAAATATAGATAAAAGAAGAAAACCATTGCTGTTTCAAGCAATTGCTTAGAGGAATTGCTTGAAACAGCAAGAGATTAATAGTAAATCGAAGTGATTTTCAGTTCTTAAGCATTGCATTTTAAATTCAATTTTCATATAATTTAGAAAAGGATCGAGGTGAGATTCGTTGGATAAATATTATTCGTATACAGATTTTCTAAAAGCCGTTGGTCAGTCAAAGAAAGTTGATGAGGCAGAGAAATTATTAAACGAGATTTATTTAGATTTATTTTTAAATCATATCCAGCGTAAGCATCGTGAAGAGCAGCTCATGGTTCTGATAGATAGAGCACTCGATGAAAAAGATGAAAAGGCATTTCATCTTTACGCAGCCGAACTAGAAGCTTTACACCAAGTAGCAAGTGAATAATATGATGAGCCCGCTCACCGTTATTGGTTGGCGGGATTTTTTTGCTATTTTATGTGCAAGATTGGTGATTGAATATCTTGAATTTGTTTAGGTTCTGATTGGATATGTAGTGAGGCGGGAATCGAAACTTAGTGGGATCTGAACAGTTTTGAGCCTGACTGAGTAGTTCTATCGTTCATAGGGTTAGTTTTACATTTAAGCTGAGCAGTTCTATGAACAACCGGATCAGTTTTTCAAGCAACCTGAGCATTTCTATGTCCAACCCGATCAAATTCTTCACTCCACCTGAGCGTTTCTCCCCTCTAAGGTCATGCATTACATCTTCCTATCTCGATTAACTAACATTTGGAAAGGGTAATCTATTTATAGATAGGCTGTTAATCAATTATGCCTCGGCATAATTGCGTCCGGAATCGGCTTTGTGTTTGCACAAAGAACTCCTTTCCGATTCCGTGACATCCGCCTGAGGCTTTAACTTCTTTCAGCGGATGTTTGCTGAAAGAAGTTAAATGTTTTAGTACATACGTTCTATCGAAATCCTCTTAAATATAGCAAACGGAAAATTTTTCACAAACATTCGTTCGTTAAATGTTCGAAATTTTAATAATGCTATGCTAAAATATATGTATCAAATTGGTAGGAAAGGACGGGGACATGTGTGCAAACATTCGATTTACAAGCGCCATATACGCCTAATGGAGATCAGCCACAGGCAATTGCGGAATTAGTGGAGGGTGTACGTGCAGGTAAACGACATCAAACATTACTCGGTGCAACAGGAACAGGAAAAACGTTTACGATTTCTAATGTCATTAAACAGGTAAAAAAACCGACACTTATTATGGCACATAATAAAACACTAGCGGGTCAATTATATAGTGAATTTAAAGAGTTCTTCCCTAATAATGCAGTTGAATACTTTGTTAGCTACTATGATTACTTTCAGCCAGAGGCCTATGTACCGCAGACGGATACTTATATCGAGAAGGATTCAAGCATTAATGATGAAATTGATAAGTTGCGTCACTCTGCAACATCTTCATTATTCGAGCGTGATGATGTCATTATTATTGCATCCGTGTCCTGTATATATGGTCTAGGTTCTCCAGAAGAATATCGTGAAATGGTCGTATCGGTACGGACTGGAATGGAAATTGAACGTAATCAGTTGCTTCGAAAATTGGTCGATGTACAGTATGAGCGTAATGATGTGAGTTTTACACGAGGTACGTTTCGGGTACGTGGTGATGTAGTAGAAATTTTTCCTGCATCCCGTGACGAACAATGTATCCGCGTGGAATTTTTTGGGGACGAGATCGATCGAATTCGCGAGGTGGATGCGTTAACTGGTGAAATACTAGCGGATCGTGATCATGTAGCTATTTTCCCAGCATCCCACTTCGTTACACGAGAAGAAAAAATGCGAAAAGCCATTGAAAATATTGAAAAAGAGTTGGAGGAGCGTCTAGCTCTTTTACGTGCAGAGGATAGATTATTGGAGGCACAGCGTTTAGAGCAACGCACTCGTTATGATTTGGAAATGATGGGTGAAATGGGCTTTTGCTCAGGTATCGAAAACTACTCGCGTCATTTAACCTTGCGTGAAGCGGGAGCAACGCCATATACGCTACTTGACTATTTCCCTGATGATTTTTTACTTGTTGTCGATGAAAGTCACGTTACTTTGCCACAAGTTCGAGGGATGTATAACGGTGACCAAGCACGTAAAGGTGTGCTAGTTGAGCATGGATTCCGTTTGCCATCAGCACTAGATAACCGCCCTTTACGTTTTGAAGAATATGAGAAACATATACATCAAGCTATTTATGTATCAGCAACACCTGGCCCTTATGAGCTTGAGCATACTCCGGAAATGGTGCAGCAAATTATTCGTCCAACAGGGCTGCTTGATCCACAAATTGAAGTACGTCCTATTGAAGGACAAATTGATGATTTAATCGATCAGATTCAAGATCGTATTGCTCGTAATGAGCGGGTGCTCGTTACAACATTGACGAAAAAAATGTCAGAGGATTTATCAGCTTATTTGAAAGAAATGGGCTTAAAGGTGGAGTACTTGCATTCGGAGATTAAGACGCTAGAGCGAATTGAAATTATTCGCGAGCTGCGTAAAGGTACTTATGATGTTCTAATCGGCATTAACTTATTGCGAGAAGGGCTAGATATTCCTGAGGTTTCCCTTGTGGCGATTTTAGATGCTGACAAGGAAGGGTTTTTACGTTCAGAGCGTTCATTAATTCAAACAATTGGACGTGCTGCACGTAATGCCAATGGTCATGTCATTATGTACGCAGATAATATGACAGATTCGATGAAAAAGGCGATTGAAGAAACGAAGCGTCGTCGAACAATGCAAATGGCGTATAACGAAGAGCATGGCATTACACCGAAAACGATTGTTAAGAAAATTCCTGATGTTATTCGTGCGACACAGGTGGCTGAGGAAGAAGAGTCTTATGTAACGAAGGCAACAAAAGGTAAGAAGCTGACGAAGGCGGAAAGAGAGCAGTTACTTGCTTCTCTAGAAGTAGAAATGAAAGAAGCAGCAAAAGCACTCGATTTCGAACGTGCTGCTGAGCTGCGCGATACAATATTTGAATTGAAGGCAGAAGGGTGAATGGCTTGTGAAAAATACTGAAATAGTCGTGCAGGGTGCACGAGCACATAATTTAAAAAATATTAATGTCACAATTCCACGTGATCAATTAG
Organism: Lysinibacillus sp. RC79; assembly: GCF_041262405.1. Classification (NCBI taxonomy): domain Bacteria; kingdom Bacillati; phylum Bacillota; class Bacilli; order Caryophanales; family Bacillaceae; genus Lysinibacillus; species Lysinibacillus sp. RC79. The sequence continues at coordinate 11,835 of NZ_JBGCCD010000038.1, read as the reverse complement.
TAGTACTAACAGGTTTATCGGGCTCAGGGAAATCGTCATTAGCGTTTGATACGATTTATGCAGAGGGACAACGTCGCTATGTAGAATCCCTTTCAGCCTATGCTCGTCAATTCCTTGGTCAAATGGATAAACCAGATGTCGATGCGATTGAGGGATTATCTCCTGCTATTTCAATCGATCAAAAAACAACGAGCCGTAACCCACGTTCTACAGTTGGGACAGTAACGGAAATCTATGATTATTTACGTTTGCTATTTGCGCGCATCGGTAAGCCTATTTGTCCAAATCATGGTATTAAGATTACCTCCCAAACCATTGAGCAAATGGTCGATCGTTTATTAACTTATCCAGAAAGAACGAAAATGCAGTTACTTGCTCCAATGGTATCAGGGCGTAAGGGAACGCACGTAAAGCTACTGGAAGATTTAAAAAAGCAAGGTTTTGTTCGAGTACGTATCGACGGCGAGCTACGTGATTTAGATGATGCGATTGAACTTGATAAAAACAAAAAGCATTCAATAGAAGTAGTCATCGATCGTGTTGTTATGAAGGAAGGTGTCGCGGCACGTCTTAGTGATTCCTTAGAGACAGCATTACGTTTGGCAGATGGGCGAGTACTTGTCGATGTGATGGAGCATGAGGAATTATTATTTAGTGAGCATCATGCTTGTCCATTATGTGGATTTTCAATCGGTGAGCTAGAGCCTCGCATGTTTTCATTTAATAGTCCATTTGGAGCTTGTCCAAGCTGTGATGGCTTAGGCTCGACACAAGAGGTAGATCTTGATTTAGTAGTGCCTGATTGGGATCGTAGTTTATTAGAGCATGCTATAGCACCGTGGGAACCAACAAGCTCTCAATATTATCCACAGTTATTAAAGGCTGTATGCGATCATTATAATATTCCGATGGACGTCCCAGTAAAGGATCTTCCGAAAGAACAGATGGATAAAATTTTATATGGTTCTGGTAAAGATAAAATCCACTTCCATTATGAAAATGAGTTTGGCAATGTGCGAGATCAAATGATTGAATTCGAAGGTGTTGTCCATAATGTGGAGCGACGTTTTAAGGAGACAACGTCTGATTACGTACGTGAACAAATGGAAAAATATATGGCGCAGCAAGCATGTCCTTCTTGTAAAGGTTATCGCTTAAAGCCTGAAACATTAGCTGTAAAACTAGCAGATAAGCATATTGGTGAAGTTACACAGTATTCGATTCAGGAAGCTGATACATTTTTCAAAGAGCTGGATTTATCAGAAAAGGATATGAAAATTGCTCGACTTGTATTACGCGAAATTGAAGAGCGACTGGGCTTCCTTGTCAATGTAGGGTTAGATTACTTAACGTTAAGCCGAGCAGCAGGGACACTTTCTGGGGGAGAAGCTCAACGAATTCGCCTTGCGACGCAAATCGGCTCGCGATTAACGGGTGTCCTCTATATTTTAGACGAGCCATCAATCGGCTTGCATCAACGTGATAATGACCGTCTTATTAGTACGCTGCAAAATATGCGTGATATCGGCAATACGCTTATTGTTGTCGAGCACGATGAAGATACGATGCTGGCGGCGGATTATCTTATTGATGTTGGTCCTGGTGCAGGTGTGCATGGTGGTCAAATTGTAGCGGCAGGAACACCGCAGGAAGTAATGGAAAATGAAAAGTCATTGACGGGGCAATACTTAAGTGGCAAGAAGTTTATTCCACTGCCAATAGAGCGACGCAAACCGAATGGGCGCAAATTATCGATTAAAGGTGCCAAGGAAAATAATCTTCAAAATGTGAAAGTTGATGTACCACTTGGCTTATTCGTTGCCGTAACAGGTGTTTCAGGGTCAGGTAAATCAACGCTTATTAATGAAATTTTATATAAGTCATTAGCTCAAAAGCTGAATCGTTCAAAGGTAAAGCCGGGCGAACATAAAGAAGTAACGGGGATGGATGAGCTCGAAAAGGTTATTGATATTGACCAATCACCAATCGGTCGTACACCTCGCTCTAATCCTGCTACGTATACAGGCGTTTTTGATGATATTCGAGATGTCTTTGCAACAACAAATGAGGCAAAGGTACGTGGCTATAAAAAAGGTCGCTTTAGCTTCAACGTTAAGGGAGGCCGTTGTGAGGCTTGTCGTGGTGACGGTATTATAAAAATTGAAATGCATTTCCTACCAGATGTTTACGTGCCATGTGAAGTTTGTCATGGGAAGCGTTATAACCGTGAAACACTTGAAGTGAAATATAAAGATAAGAGCATTGCGGATATTTTAGATATGACGATTGAAAACGCAGTAGTATTCTTCGAAAATATTCCGAAAATCCAGCGTAAGCTACAAACAATCGTGGATGTAGGGTTAGGCTATATGAAATTAGGACAACCTGCCACAACGTTATCTGGTGGTGAGGCACAGCGTGTAAAATTAGCCTCTGAATTACACCGTCGTTCAACAGGTAAATCATTCTATATTTTAGACGAGCCGACAACGGGCTTACATGCGCATGATATTGCACGTTTACTCGTTGTTTTACAGCGTCTTGTAGAAAATGGCGATTCAGTGCTAGTAATTGAACATAATTTAGATGTCATCAAGACAGCAGACTACATTATCGATTTAGGACCTGAAGGTGGAGACAAAGGTGGTACTATTATTGCAACAGGTACACCAGAAGAAGTAGCTGAAGTAAGTGGCTCTTATACAGGAAAATATTTAAAGCCAATATTGACAAGAGATCGTATGCGTATGGAGGCTGTTTTAGCCAAGGCCTCTCAATAAAGTCCATGGACTCTAAAAAAGTTCGCAAATTTCCTAAGGGGATTTGCGAACTTTTTTACGATAGGGGCATACTACGCAGGTGGATGTCGATAAAAATCAAAAGTTGGGTGACATTCGACTCCTTGGGGATCAGCGGCTCATCGGACGCCCTCAGGAAAAGCGCCCAGCCGGAACGGAAATCAACCCCACGTTATGGTAATGAGCCTAAAAAAAGATATATTCCCAATTTTTCATTTTTGGGTGAAACTTTTCACAATATGTTTCGTATAAATAATATAACGAACTGAGGGAGGCTATTTTAATTATGCAAAATGAACGTCAACGAATTTTAGAACTTGTGGAAAAAGGAACAATTTCAGCGCAAGAGGCGATTACATTATTAGAAGCATTAGAGCAACCTAGCAAGTCCACTCAAAATGTTATGAATGATGTGTCAAATGAGGACCAGCATTCCCCAACAGAAAAAGAGTCAGTCTTTAAAAATGAAAGTCACAAAGATGAACAACCGCAAAAAGATGAAGAATTCTCTAAATATTTCCAAGAAGAAATGCGAGATTTCCGTAAAGATTTAACACAAATCGGTTCACTCTTTATGGACATGATGAATACGGCAGTAAAAAAGGTCAAAGAATTTGATGTCACTTCTCCATTTGGTGATAAATTCGAGTTTACACATACAGAAGAAGTTGCAGCAGAACATGTAGAAAAAATAATTGCTGAATTACCGAATGGCAATTTTTCATTAGAAACTGCTGAAGGAGATAGCTTCCAAGTCATTTGCAAAGTAAAGGCACCTCTTGTTAATGATAGTGAAGAAGAAACACGTGCTAATTTCCTAGAGCAATTCGTTGTTAAAGAAGATGGAGATTCACTACGAATTTTAAGTCAACTAAAGCTTGTTCAAGTAAATGTTAAAGTACTTGTTCCAAAGGATAAATTAGAAAAATTATCAGTACGATTAATGAACGGTAGCGTTACATTACAAGATACGGATTTCGAGCAATTAAAAGTAAAGACATTAAACGGTGCGATTAAAGGCTCTAAGTTTAACTTTGGAAAGGCAGAAGTGGATTCTTCTAATGGTTCGATTGAATTTACAAATGTTCGTGGTAAAGATTTAGAGGCTGAAACATTGAATGGCCGTGTCTATTTAGATGGCGCATTGGATGAAGTTGAAGCAAAATCGGTTAATGGACATGTTGTTGTCACAACTTGCTCTACTAATTCATCGAAAATCAAAGCACAAACAGTCGCAGGAGCCGTTGAATTGTATGTGCCGCGTACAATATCGTTAAGCGGTAAAATTGTTACGAATTTTGGTAAAGTAGATGTTGGTATTCAAGATGCTTCAAAAATTGAATCACAGGATCAATTTTTATCAAAAGTAGTACGTTTTGATAAAGAAGTAGAGAATGCTAATCGTCTATTTATCGAAGGTGAGTCTAAAACAGGTGCAGTTTTAGTACGCTATACAACAACTGACGAGCAGCAAATTTAACTTCTTTCAGCAATTATTTTCTGTAGCGAAAGCGAAGCGTCAGGTACAAAATTCTCCCACCTCTATAGGTGGTGAGATGAATGCGGGTTTAAGCTACTTTTCAGCGGGTGTGCAAACACTGCTGAAATAGAGGAACTCATTCTAAGAACGCCACGTCCTGTGGCAACGACTGAGTGACCAACATCGTGTTGGCCTAAAGCCTCCGGCGGATGTCACGGAATCGGAAAGGAGTTCTTTGTGCAGGCACAAAGCCGATTCCGGACGCAATTATGCCGAGGCATAATTGATATAACAAAAAGCATTCAGGCTATGCAAAACAGCATAGCTTGAATGCTTTTTTACTGCTTAAAAACATAAGAAAAACAGAAATCGACTTTCCTATATTGGGCTCGATTTCTGTTTTCTTATATGTCGAGTTTATGCTATTTTTATGGCAATCAAATAACGAAATAACAAGAACTACCACGTAATGAAATGAAACTGTAATAAAAAAGGGAGAAATAGAGTGCTATAATAGGTAACGAAATACCTCTTACATGGTAAGAGATTTAGGTGGTTTAAATATGATAGAAATGAAAAATGTGACAAAGAAGTACCCAAATGGCGTTGTTGCGACAAATGGGCTTTCCGTTAACATAAAGCAAGGTGAATTTGTCTATGTTGTAGGTCCAAGTGGTGCAGGTAAATCTACATTCATTAAATTAATGTACCGCGAGGAAAGAGCTACTTCTGGTGAAATCACTGTTAATGGCATAAATCTAGCAGAATTGAAAAATAAAAAGGTACCTTTTTTACGTCGTCAAATCGGTGTTGTTTTCCAAGACTTCAAACTGCTACCTCGTTTGAGCGTTTATGAAAATGTAGCGTTTGCACTTGAGGTAATCGAGGAAGACCCTATAGAAATTCGCCGTCGTGTAATGGAGGTTTTAGAGCTCGTGGGACTGAAGCAAAAGGCAAGAATGTTCCCTAATGAACTTTCAGGTGGCGAACAGCAGCGTGTTTCGATTGCACGATCTATTGTGAATGTGCCGAAGGTCGTTATTGCGGATGAACCTACTGGGAATCTAGATCCTGAGACATCTTGGGACATTATGAATTTATTCGAAGAAATTAATGCAAGAGGTACAACTATTGTAATGGCAACCCATAACCGTGAAATCGTAAATACGATTCGTCGTCGAGTAATTGCAATTGAAGGCGGAATGATTGTCCGTGATGAGCATGGAGGTGACTACGGCTATGAAATTTAATACGGTAAAACGTCACTTCCGAGAAAGTTTTAAGTCTCTTGGCCGTAATAGCTGGATGACTATTGCCTCAGTGAGTGCAGTAACAGTTACATTAATATTAGTAGGCGTATTCGCGCTTATTATGATGAATTTAAATAAAGTAGCATCTGATTTAGAGAACGATGTTGAAATTAAAGTGTTAATCGATGAAACAGCAGATAAAGCTGCTGAAAAAGCGCTCATGGAAAAAATAAAGAAATTACCAGATATCGCAGAGATGACCTATTCGACAAAGGAAAATGAATTAACCAAATTAGTAAAAGATTTTGGGGACGATTTTAAACTATTTGAGCAAAGTAATCCATTACGTAATGTTATTTATGTGAAGGCTTCCGATCCTCAGCAAACAGCTACTGTTGCTAAAAAAATTGATAAATTTGAGTATACATATGACGTTATGTATGGTGAAGGCAAAGTAGAAAAACTATTTAACTTCTTAAATATTAGCCGCAACGTAGGGATAGTGCTTATTTTAGGATTATTATTTACAGCAATTTTCTTAATTTCTAATACGATTCGAATTACCATTATTGCACGCGGTGATGAAATAGAAATTATGAAACTTGTCGGAGCAACGAATTCATTCGTGCGTATCCCATTTTTATTAGAAGGAATGTGGCTCGGAATTTTAGGTTCTATTATTCCGATTGCGGTCATCGCAACTCTTTACCACAATGTATATAAAATTATTGCGCCTCGATTAAAAGGCGAACTTGTTCAAGTACTTGATTTCACACCTCTTGTGTACCAAGTAAGCGGTCTACTATTACTCATCGGTGTACTAATTGGTATTTGGGGAAGTTTCATGTCAGTACGTAAGTTTTTAAAAATCTAGTTTTTGTTTGGCTTCACGCTTAGTTGTGTTAGCCGGAATGACAATCAACCAAAATAATAGTCGAAAAGGAGTTCAACCGGTGAAAAGTATGGCGAAAAACTCATTAAAAACACTTGCTGCAGCATCTGCACTATTTCTTTTTATCCAAACTCCATCAGCGTATGCAACTAGTTTATCGGATTTAAAAGATGAAAAAAAACAAATTGAATCAAAGAAAAATGGCTTAAATTCATCCATCAATAATAAAACAAATGCTATTTCTACAAATGAAAACAAGCAACAAAAATTATTAGATCAAATTCAAACATTAAATGCTGAAATTGATAAAACGAATAGCAATATCAAAAATGTAAAGGCAGACATTAAATCTACAAATGCAGAAATAAAGTCTTTAGAAGATGGCATAGCAGAGCTTCTGAAAAAAATTGAAGAGCGTGATATATTGTTAGAGGATCGTGCTCGTGCCATTCAGGCGGGTGGTTCTGTTAGCTATTTAGACGTACTACTTAGTTCTAATAGCTTCGTAGATTTTATCGATCGATTCTCTGCTGTCAATGCATTACTTGAAGCAGATCGACAAATTATCCAGGATCAAAAAGAGGACAAGCAAAAATTAGAGGAACAAAAGCAAGTCTTAGAAAGTAAACGTCAAAAGCTCGAAGATAAAAAAGCTGAGCTTGATCGTTTAAAATCATCATTGGATGGACAGAAAGCTGAGAAAAACAAATTAATTGATCAATTAGAAAAAGAGCAAGAAAAGCTGAAATCAGAAAAAGTATTGCTTGAGAAAGAATATTCTGAGGCCCTTGAGGTTAGTGCGGAATTACAACAAAAAATCATTGATGAGCAAAATCGATTAGCTGAAATTGCTCGTCAACAAGAAGCAAAACGTAAGGCAGCTGCAGCCGCTGCCGCAGCCAAGGCATCAAATTCAAGCAATAGTGGTGGTGGGTCTGGATCTGGGTCTTCGACAGTCGATGCCCCACAATCGAATGGTACATGGATTAAGCCAACAAATGGTCGTTTAACATCACCTTATGGCTGGCGTAATATTGGTGCAGGTCCAGAATTCCACTATGGAGTCGATCTTGCAAATAGTACAGGTACTCCAATTTGGGCAGCTGCTGACGGTGTTGTTGCCTATGCTGCACCACTTAGCACGTATGGTAATGTTGTCATCATTACACATTCCATCGACGGTCAAATTTATACGACTGTGTATGCACACTTAAATTCTTTCAATGTTAGTGTTGGTTCAGAGGTATCCCAAGGTCAGCAAATAGCAACAATGGGTATGACTGGACGTGTAACAGGACCGCACTTACACTTTGAAGTGCATATTGGCGCTTGGCGTGGACAAGCAGTCGGTAGTGTAAATCCATTGAAGTATATTCCGGTATAAAAATATTGAAAGCTATACATTAGGATTCTTCTAGTGTATGGCTTTTTTTGTTCATCAATAGCCTATTCTTTGCATGTTTCAGGAAGATTTTTTGAACATGGTGTGAAATGACAGTTCATATAAAGATTATATGCTATGCTGAAGCTATCTTTTCTTGTGGAGGATTTCTTAGGTGAATAATACAGAATGGTTCTCTATTCGGACACTAACATTACCAGCAACAGCTGTCGCTCTTCTTGTGGCATTTATCATTGTATGGCTAGTTTTACGGGTACAATTTCCGAAGAAATGGGCGGAGGTGTATGGAGACGCAGTCTTTACCTTTATTGTCGTTTGGAAATTTAGCATAATTGTCACTGATTTTAAAGCTGTTATCGCTCAACCATTTGCGCTCCTTTATTTTAATGGTGGAACAATGGGTGTCTTTTTAGGGGTGATGGCAGCATCGCTACAGTTTTGGTGGAAGCGACAAAAAATTCACTTTGACGCAACTGGAATCGTTGCTTGCGGTTGGGCAATCATTTTAACGCAATCACTCTATCAATGGCTTGTAGTGTTACTAAATGATAATGAAACATATAGCGAATTGATTACTTTACTTGTGCTAAGTACACTAACAATCCTCATATTATGGAAAATAACAGCTATCAATCGTGCATTATTTTTATATACGATTGGTCTTATGATTGTTGCACTATTTCAGCCACATGGTTTATGGCAACCGGCTGTAGGGGTGAGCGTCATAATATTGATATTAGGTATAGCGATTCAGCGTTTTGCGGACGCATCTAAATGATACTGTTCAAAAAGAGTACGGAATTATTGGGAGGTACGGAATGAAAAAAAATATTGGGCTGCTTATCGTCGTGTTATTAGTAGCCGCGATGATTGGTACATATGTTAAACAGCAGATTGATAAGGATCGTGAAATTGAAACAGCTTCTCTAGGGAAAGAAATGGATGAACGAAAGATTGGTTTAAACAATGGAGATACGCCACCGGATTTTACTTTAACAAGTTTGGATGGTAAAGATGTGACATTGAGTGAGCTTCGTGGAAAAAAAGTCGTGTTAAACTTTTGGGCAACATGGTGTCCACCATGTAAGGCAGAAATGCCACATATGCAAAATTATTACGAACAAAATGCTAAAAAAGATAATGTAGAAATAATAGCTGTCAATTTAACAAAGGCTGAACGAGATGTTACAGAGGACGCAAAAATAGATTCTGTCATGACATTTAAAGAAAGTTTCAAATTAACATTTCCCATTTTACTCGACCAGAAAAACTCAGCCGGCTTTGCCTACCAAGTAATAACGATTCCTACAACCTATTTTATTGATTCAAATGGATATATTCGACGTGCTATTACAGGGCCGATGAATGTGGAAATGTTAAAAAGCTATGTAGATGCAATGGACTAAGCAAATAATAAATTTCAAAGAATCTGCTCGTTTTCCGGAAGAAACGAAGCAGATTTTTTTATGTGAATATTCCCTTGTTTATCAAATACCTGCGGAAGGAAGGAAAATACCCGCGAATGTGGAGTGAATACCCGCGGAAGAAAGGAAAATACCCGCGAATGTGGAGTGAATACCCGCGGAAGAAAGGAAAATACCCGCGATACGCGATAGAATACCCGAGCAAGAAAGGCAAATACCAGTTGTCCGCAATAGAATACCCGAGCTAAGAAGATAAATACCCGCGATACAAAATAGAATACTAGCGAAACAAAAATCATAGAATTCAACAAATTATTTTGAAGATTAATCTTGTATGTTTGAAAAATTAAATTCATACAGTAAAAGAGACGGAGGAGGGAAGGTTTGCGCAAAATAATGGCTGGTGTCGGCGTACTTGCTAGTAGTCTATTGCTAGGTAGTGGATTTTATTTTGACTGGTTTAATTTAGGGGATAAAAAGGAGCCGGTCGTAGCAGAGGTTGATTCGATTAATGAAGCGTTGAATTTAATTGAGGAAAAATCTGTATACAGTACGAAAAAAGATGCATTAGTGGAGGGGGCACTTCGTGGTATGGCAGATGCTATTAAGGACCCTTACAGCACCTATTATTCGAAGGAAGAGGCGGAACAACACCGACAAATGTTAGCCGAGGAAAGAGTGGGTATTGGGATTGAGCTATCTGAAAATAACGGAAAATTCATTGTAGTGTCTCCAGTCCGTTCGTCCCCAGCAGATAAAGCAGGAATGCGCTCTCTCGATGAAATTGTACAAGTTGATGGCGTTCGAGTAGATGGTAAAAAGATGAGTGAACTAATGCAATTAATTCAAGGAGAGAAGGGGACGAAAGTAACTATTGTCGTCTATCGTCCAAGTGAAGATAAGCATATTAAAATGACGATGGAACGAGCGGCAATCTCCAATAAAACAATAACGAGCGAAGTAGTGAACGTAGAAAATACTCCGATAGGTTATGTGGAAATCTCACTATTTGGTGAGAAAACGGCCAATGAATGGGTTGCCGAAACGAGTAAATTGCTTCGAAAAGATATAAAAGGGTTAGTAATTGATGTGCGGGATAATCCAGGTGGTTATTTACATAGCGTCGCAGCGCTACTAAGCACGGTATTGGAGAAAGGCGAAGTTTTTGCCTATATGCAAAATGCTGAAGGTGCTATGGAACCATTAAAAACGGAATCAAAAAGCTTTGATGAAAAATATTTGCAGACAATGTACAAAATACCGATTGTTGTGTTACAGAATGCGGGCAGTGCATCTGCTAGTGAAGTACTTAGTGGCGCTTTAAAAAGCTGGGGACGTGCTTCCCTTGTTGGTGTCAAGAGTTTTGGCAAGGGAACAGTACAGGAGTCTTGGTCTCTGAAAAATGGTGGAGAGCTTAAACTGTCCACAAATAAATGGCTGACACCAAAGCGCGAATGGATTCATGGGCAAGGTATTGAGGCTAATTTAGTTATTGAACAAAATGAATTATTCGCTTTCCAAATGCATCCACTATCAGGGAAGTTTAAAGAGGGCGACATGAGTGAGGAAATTGCTTATACGCAAAATGCTTTAAAAAAGCTAGGCTATAAAATTGCTCGTTTAGACGGTTACTTGGATGAATCGACAGCGGAGGCTGTTAAGCTTTATCGAGAGGATAAGAAATTGAATCAGGCAGAAGGTAATATTCATCTAGACACTACCTTCTTTAACAGCTTGAACGAAACGTTGAAAAAATACAAAGAGGACCGTCAAAATGATTTACAGTTCCAAATGGCGACAAGCTTTTTATTGCACAATATTGAAGAATAAATAATAGTAGGTGTGATGATCTGGGGAATGTAGACCGGTAAAAGGATTTTTTTATTGATATTTTGCTTTTGTATCCCCATTTTTAGTTCATTGTAGCGGAGGACAACTTAGTGCTCCTGTCGCAGAGCAAAGCTTTCCACAGAAAACGAGTAGCCCGTTGTAGCTTTGTAATTAAGTTTGATTAAACTAACGATATAACCTTGATATGGGAACATATCTAAAGAGCATGTTTTGAAAAAATTCATCGAAACATGCTCTTATTTAATGTGATAGATTAAGTTATTTATATAAAAGTTTGATTATTTTTAAAACCTAAAGCCCCCATTAGCTTAATAAGGAAATGTAAAAATGATTTTCTTATGACTCTTATAGGAGCGATAATATCGTGTTGGCAGCCCTCGATTGAGTCGGGAATTTGAAATGTCATTAGAGTTTAATCCGATTGTATTATTTAGCTGTCGCTTAATCAACTATATTGAAAAAACTTATTTGATTGAAAGTGTTGACAGATAAAAAGTTATTGTGGTATATTTTAGTTCCTGTCACTTCGACAGCGAACGAATAAAATGTTTTGAAATAGTTGTTGACAAACATATTGATGTTTTGATATGATTAAATCCTGTCGTCGAACGACGGTGAAAAATGAACCTTGAAAACTGAACATGCAAAACGTAATCAATAAAGTTTTTAGTAGCTAACCTTGAGTTGGTGAACGAAACAAAATTTTGGACATCAAACATGATGCCAGCAAAACAATTT
>NZ_JBGCCD010000037.1:0-57793 GCF_041262405.1 Lysinibacillus sp. RC79 | reverse complement strand
GAAAACATTTGTTGCTGTCGCTTCGTTAGCACTACGCTTTCGCACAGAAAACATTTGTTGCTGTCGCTTCGTTAGCACTGCGCTTTTTGCACAGATCAAACCTTACTGAATAAAGAGAGAAAAGTACCCTTTAAATGAAGTCATTTAAAAGGTACTTTATGTTTTTGATTAAATTAATTTGTTGTTATTCCATGTAAATACGGATTGATCGGATGTCAGGAAGGTTTGTGGGAAAACCTCCTGTGCATCTGCTAAGAATTTTGGTAAATCATATGGTAAAAAGCGGGCACTTAAATGGTTCAGCAGTAAATAGTTTGCTCCTGCCTGTTGTGCCACCTTTGCCGCCTCGACATTTGTAGAGTGTCCATAGTTCGCTGCTAAATCTGTCGTAGTACCATCAAAGGTTGCTTCATGAATAACGATATCTGCTCCATTAGCTAATGAAACAGCCTCTGGACAGTATTTTGTGTCTCCTAAAATAGTGAGCATAAAGCCTTTTTTCGGCGGAGCGACAACATCTTTCGCATAAACAATTGTGCCATCCGCGAGCTCAATATCTTTCCCAGCTTTTAATTGTCCTAGCATAGGACCTTTTGGAGCACCAAGAGCCAGTGCTTTTTCCATTAACAGTTCGCCAGGCAAATCCTTTTGCTCAATACGGTAACCGAAGCATGGAACTACATGTCGCAATTCACTTGCACTTACTGTAAATTGTTCATCCTCATAAATAATACCTTCTTGGACTTCAACAAATTGTAATGGATATGTTAAATGCGTCTTTGACAAGGCAAAGGTTTGTTCAATCCATTGTTGTAAACCTTGTGGGCCAAATATTGTTAATGGCTCCTCTCCGCCTTGAAATGAACGAGAGCTTAAAAAGCCAGGTAATCCAAAAATATGGTCACCATGTAAATGTGTAATAAATATTTTCGTTACTTTACGTGGCTTTAACGATGTATGCAATATTTGATGTTGGGTCGCCTCCCCACAATCAAAAAGCCACATTTCCCCCACTTCATCTAAAAGCTTTACCATTAGGGCACTTGTATTTCGTTCCTTTGAAGGCATTCCTGCGCCTGTTCCTAAAAAATGTAGTTGCACATATGCCACCTCACTTCAATATCTATATCGCTTTATTGTACCCTATCGCTCCCAATAAAAAAAACCTTTGGTCACTAGTTTTGTCCAAAGGTTTCATAATTATTTCGGCTCCCATGATACGAGTGCAGCATGGAAATCATGACGATAATAATAACGCCCGTTCTTTTCCTCAATAAACGGCAAGAGCGATTCCTCAACATGCTCTCTATTAAAAGTATTATTTAATATTTTTTTACTTTGTGTTGTTATAAGCTGCTCATAGCTTTCATATTCATACACTCGTTGTAATGGGATGATTTTGCACTCTGCATAAATATCCATTTCATAGAGCAAATTTAAAAATTCTATATAATCTCTTCGTGGAAATTTAATATCGTAGCCATACTTTTCGTATAAAATTTCATAGTGAGGTTGAATTGGCCCTGTTGTCATGCCAATAATTGCACGCTTTTTAGCTAGACGATTCATATGGTAAAGTGCTGATTTGATTTCATACATACGATAAAAGCAATTGACACCAATGACTATATCGTGCGCTTCTACTTCATCTTCAGCAAGGCTTTCCCATTTTGCATGAATATAAGAAACATGTTGCTTATCCTCCATACAATTTTCTAAATAGCTAAGTATACTTTCTGAGCTATCTACACATGTTAGCTTTCGCACATGATCAGCTAGTGGAAACGTATAATTACCCCAACCTGGACCAATTTCCAATACCGAGTCCTCAGGTTGAATACTTTTTTTAATTTCTTGAAAAATTTTTGCAGCATAAGGATCTGTTTGTCCAGCCTTTTTACGTGCAACCGACTGCGCCCAAAACTGTTCCTCTAATTGATCATTGACCATTCTTTCAGGCATTTGGCCATGCCAGTCCTTCATACCTTCCTGCCATAACGCCTCATAATTAATAGCTAACGGTCCTTTTCTTGTCATACAGGTACCTCTATATTCATGATTTCGTATACTTTTTTCATATCGAGATTAGCACGCACATGCTTTGCCAGCATATTGTAAGCGTCCTCTCTACGTTCTGCATCACTTTTTACATCGCTTGGTAAAGTAGCAAGCCCCTTTTTCACGCGAATGTTATTGACATGCTGTCGTGTAAAAATGCGATTATGGAATAAACCGTGGAAATATGTTCCGATCACTTGTTCATCGGCACTTACTGCCCCATCTACTCGCCCATCTGCAAGCTGTAAAAATGGTGATACTTCGTCACGTAAAATTTTTGTACGACCAAGATGAATTTCATAGCCAGTAAACGTATCCTGTCCTCTTGTTCCAGTCATTTGAACTGTTTTTTTATCGCCAACAAAAATAGTTTCCATTGGTAATAAACCTAAACCTTGCGCTGAATCACCATTTCCTTCTACTGCATCTGGGTCTAGTAACGTTTCGCCAAGCATTTGGAAGCCACCGCAAATGCCGATAATTTTTGTCCCTTGTGCGCGTAAATTAGCTATCGCTTGATCGAAGCCTTGTGCCTTTAACCACACTAAATCATCCATTGTACTTTTTGTTCCAGGTAGTATAAGTAAGTCGGGCGTGCCAAGCTCATTGACATTGCCAATTAACCGTACACCAACCTCTGGCTCATCGAAAAATGGATCAACATCTGTAAAGTTTGAAATGCGTGGTAAACGAATCATTGCCACATCCACTGCAAACTCCCCTTGCTTTGGCTTTTTAAAGCGTAATGAAGATAGCGCTAGCGAGTCCTCAGCCTCAATATTGACTTCTACATACGGTACAACTCCAAGGACAGGAATCCCTGTTTCACGCTCTACCCATTCAATACCATCATCGAGTAATTCACGCATCCCTCTAAACTTATTAATAATTAGCCCTTTTACACGTGCACGTTCTGCATCGTCAAGTAATGCGAGTGTTCCAATAATCGATGCAAATACTCCACCTCGATCGATATCAGCAACTAGCACAACCGCTGCATCTGCCAGATGAGCCATCCGCATATTTGCTATATCACGGTCTTTCAAATTAATTTCTGCCGGGCTCCCCGCACCTTCAAGGACAATAACATCATATGTATTTTGTAAAGTTCGTACCGACTTTTCAACGATTGGCATCGCTTCTTGTACGAATTGATTGCGATAGCTTTTAGCGTCCATATTTAAAAAATGCTTGCCATGAACAATCACTTCCGATACCATATCCTGCTTTGGTTTTAGCAATATAGGATTCATATCCGTAGTTGCGACAACACGTGCTGCCTCTGCTTGTACACCCTGTGCACGGCCAATTTCTCCGCCATCTTGAGTTACAAACGAATTAAGGGCCATATTTTGTGATTTAAACGGTACTACCTTTAGCCCATCATCAGAGAAAATACGGCACAGCGCAGTACATATCATACTTTTTCCTACATCAGAAGCCGTTCCTTGAATCATGATAGATTTTGCTGGCATAGTCTTTTTCCCTCCCTTATTTATAGTTGAAGCGCGGGTATTCCTCCGACGCGCGGGGGTCAGCTTGCTTTGTGGGTATTTCTCCCCAAAGCGCGGGTATTCTCCTTGCTTCCGCGGGTATTTCCCCTCAAAGCGCAGGTATTCTCCTTGCTTCCGCGGGTATTTCCCCTCAAAGCGCGGGTATTCTCCTTGCTTCCGCGGGTATTCCCACCGATACGAGAAAATCTAATTAGAATTCTAGGCCTTTAACAGCGGGAATGCCTTCGTCATAATAATGTTTTGTCGCATCAATGGTTGATACTAAATCGGCCATTGCAATAAGCGCTGGATTGGCGCTACGTCCTGTTACAACTAAATGCATTGTAGATGGGCGCTGCTGAATAGCTTCAATGACTTCGGCTAATGGGAGCACATCATCGATTGGAAATTTTGTAATAGCAAGCGCATTGTTGAGCTCATCTAATACGAGTAAATCAATACTGTCGTCTTGCAGAGCTGCTTTTGTTTTTTTCCATGCCTTTGCTAACGCAGCGCGATGCTCCTCGGGTGTTTTTGTCCAAGTAAAGCCGATTCCCATTTGCTCCATTTCTACGCCTAGCTTACGAAGAGCAATTTGCTCTCCGTATGTACGCTCTGGGGATTTAATAAATTGCATATAACGTACATTTAGTCCTCGACCAACTGCGCGCAATGTAACACCAAGAGAAGCTGTTGTTTTGCCCTTCCCTTCACCTGTATAAACTAAAAACAAGCCTTTTCTAGCCATTGTTCAAGCCTCCCTTAAAGCCATGTTGTTTTTTCTTCAAATGGGGTACGTTTCTTGTCTTTAAGCTCCTGCTCTTCTGGATAGCCAATAAAGATCGTTCCTACTACCTTTTGTGAGTCACTTGCACCAATGAATGCATGCATACGTGGATCATGAACAAGCCCTACTCCGCGTGTACGCCATACAAAGCCAAGCCCTAGCTCCTCAGCGGCAAGCCACATGGACATAATGGCACTACTTACAGCAAAGACATTATCTGCTGTCGCATCAGCGTCGTCTTCTACAATATCTGCAGTAACAACTATGGCAACAGGCGTTGTTTGAACAACCTTTAACGAGCTTTCCACTAAATTTGGTTTTGTTGGGAATCGCTCTTGCAAATAAGCACTTGCCATTTCCTCATAGCGTCTCATCGCATCGTCTTGAATAACATAAAAATGCCAAGGCTCACGCATACGGTCATTTGGCGCATAAGTAGCTGCTTGTAAAATTTGCTCGATTTTTTCTTTTTCAACAGGCTGTGTCGTGTAATTACGAATCGCTCGACGATTTTTTAAAGCCTCTATTACTGTCATGATGTGTTTCCTCCTTATGCTCAAATAACTTTTGTCTTTAAGAAAGGGCTAGTCCCTTTTCTTCAAACCATTGAATTTTCTCGCGTACATTGACGACTTCGCCAACGACAATCATGGAAGGATTATAATAGCCTTCTCGTTCAATAATGCTAGCAATTTCATCAAGCTGACCTGTAATGGTACGCTGTTGATCTGTTGTTCCCCACTCAATAACGGCGACTGGAGTAGTTGCCTTGCGACCATTTTCGATGAGCTTTCTAGAAATATAAGCAATATTGCCAACACTCATATAAAAGGCGACTGTATCGATACCTGTTGCAAGTGCAGGCCAATTTAAAAAGTCCTGTCCTTTTTCCTCACGACCGTGCCCTGTTACAAGAGCAAAGCTTGTCGCAAAATCACGGTGTGTTATAGGAATACCAGCATACGCCGGAGCAGCAATCCCTGCTGTAATACCAGGTACAATTTCATACGTAATACCATGATTTTTTAAGATTTCAGCTTCCTCTGCACCACGACCAAAAACAAATGGATCGCCACCCTTTAAACGTGTGACAATTTTGCCTTCCTGCGCTTTTTCGACAAGTAATGTATGAATCTCATCTTGAATTAAGTGATGCTTACCAGGTAATTTACCGCAGTACACAAGCTCAGCATCTTTTTTCGCAAACTCTAGCAATTTTGGGTTCACAAGACGGTCATATGCAATGACATCCGCCTTTTGAATACATTCGAGCCCGTACACTGTAATGAGCTTTGGATCTCCTGGTCCAGCTCCAACTAAATACACAATTCCGTCTTTCATCGCGCTTCTCCCATCAGAATTTGTTGTAAAAATGCTTCACGTCTATCAATCTCTCCATTACGTGTCCATTCTAGTAAGCTCGGTTCAAGTAATGCTTGTAAAGCGTTACGTCTTTGTTGGCCTTTTTCAAACTTAGCAGCAATCATTAAACGTGCCTGCTGTAGGAAGCATACATAGTCATCATAAACGTCATCAAATTGCTCTTCGAGATCAGTTTTGATTTTACGCGCTAATGCTGGACTTGCACCTGACGTTGAAACAGTTAACACTAAAGGACCCCGGCGCACTGTAGCTGGCGTTATAAAGTCGCTTTCAGCCTGTGCATCTGCGCGGTTGATGAGCTGCCAATGCTGTGCTGCTTCTTGTACAGCCTCATTTACTGACGTATCATTTGTTGCTGCAATGATGAGTGATGCATCGTCTAAATCACGCGCTTCAAATTCTTTTTCACGCCACGTAATTTGTCCTGATTCAGCAAGAGGCAGTAATGAGTCATCTAGAGTTGGACTAACAACGACAATATTCGCTTTAGCTGGAAGCAATGATACTACCTTCTGTGTTGCTACGTGCCCACCGCCAACAATCACTACGGTTTTATATTCAATATTGATGTGTATAGGAAAATAATTAGTCATGATTTTTCACCTTCTTACAAGCTGTTAACCAATTGTCAACAAGCTTTGGGTTTGATACAAAATGAAAATGCGTGTAGCCAGCTACTAACTTTCCTGCTTGGTAGCCCTCTTGTTTGTTACCAAAGCGCCCCTTCGTTTCATAGGCCGGCGTATTATGTGAGCCGCTATATTTTGAATAATGGAATTCATGTCCCTTAGCTTCTTCATCCGTATCAATTAAAAAATTATTCGGTGTGCCAAAAATTTCACGGTAGCCGAGAGCCGCTAGTTTTGTTTGCATCGCTACTTCTCCCGGAATAACACCAACCATGTCATAACGGTCACCATTACTATTCGTAATAGCCTCCGTCAAATACATAAAGCCACCACACTCAGCTAATGTTGGTAAACCTTTGGCAACTGCTTCACGAATAGACTGTTTAACATCCGAATTTTCCGCCAAAATATTTGCAAATTCTTCTGGGAAGCCTCCGCCTATATACAATCCGTCTGCTTCAACTGGGACAGGCTCATTCGCAAGTGGGGAGAAAAATTGCAGCTTAGCTCCTTTTGCACGCAGTAAATCCAAATTATCTTCATAATAGAAGTTAAACGCAGCATCCTTTGCTACGGCAATGCAAATATTTTGAGATGGTTGTTCCGCAAATAGTTGCCCTGATTCTTGTAGAACAGGAGCCTTTGTTAATTCAAGCAATTGATCTAAGTCAATCGTCTCAGCCATTAGAGAGCCAAGCTTATCAAAAAATGTATCGAGTTCTCCTCGTTCGATTGCAGGGACTAATCCTAAATGACGACTAGGAATATCAATCCCTTCCTCACGCTTTAAATATCCGATAACAGGAATACCACATTCCTGCTCAATAGCAGCCTTCGCAATTTCATAATGGCCAACACTTCCGACTTGGTTGGCAATGACACCAACGATATTCGGTTGATCCGACAACATTTGAAAACCTTTCACAACTGCCGCTACACTTCGTGCCATACTCGCACAATTGACAATTAAAATAACAGGGCTCTCAGTCACAACACTAATGTCTGCTGCAGAGCCAGCATCCGATAGCGGACTTTTGCCATCATAAAAGCCCATAACTCCTTCAATAATGGACACATCAGCATCTTTGCTTGCGCGCGCGACAATTTCACGTACTGCTTCATGTGAAAACATCCAGCTATCGATATTGCGCGATACCCGTCCTGTTACGGCAGTATGATAGGTAGGGTCAATATAATCGGGACCACATTTAAAGCCCTGCACAATTTTGCCCTTTTCTTGTAATGCTTTCATGAGCCCAATGGTGAAAGTTGTTTTACCTACCCCACTGCCAGTACCTGCAAGTACAAAACGATTCGTTTGCATAGGCTTCCTCCTTAAAATGTTAATCTAGCAACAGAGATTGTAGCATTGCCCGATTTTTTCTTTTCTAGCACAAGCGACTCGACCTGCGCATAACGCATTGCTGCAGGTTCACTCACCCCGTATGCTCCTGTATATTTAAAAACGGTTTCCGAAGGTGATGGGAAGTCAATTTCATTTAATTCCGTCGGTGAATATGTTACAAATTCCCAATCGTATTTCTTTGTTATTTCTAGGAAGCATTGCTCGTCCTTCTTTAAATCAATCGTGCATAGCGCTTTAACACTTTTTTTCGAAAGCTTCAGCTCTGCAAGAGTTTCATCAATGACTTGCTCAATTTCTTCCACAGCGGTCCCACGATTACAGCCCATGCCAAGCACGACCGACTTTGGTCGATAAATGACACCATTTTCAAGAAGTACTTCTTCCTCTGGGTCAATGATGCGGTCAGTAATGAGCAATGTCGCATGTGGTTTCGCTTTAATCGCATCATATGTTGACGGATAAATTTTAATTTCTTCTGGCATCGCTGTGTCCCGCATCCACCAGTCACGTTCCCCCGTTTCCTGAACGATTGCAACATGCTCCTCGTTAACAACAGAGGCACTTACAGGTGTCAGTTTATCGGCACTATCCCATACCCAGCCAAAACGGGCACCAAATAAATCAACTGGAATGGTCTTTTGCACATCTGAGGCTGTCGTAATAATCGGATTTGCTCCAAGTGCTGCAGCTACTTCATGTGTCAGCTCATTGGCACCGCCTAAATGTCCTGATAAGACGCTAATAACGTTCTCTCCACGGTCGTCAATGACAACTACGCCTGGGTCCGTCTTTTTATCCTTTAAAATGGGTGCTATCATGCGTACAACTGCACCGAGTGAGATGATTAAAATTAAGCCTTTATATTGCTTAAAAAGAGTAGGCAGCAGTAAACGCACAGTACCAGTAAACATCTGAATATGCTTTTCTGCTTCATCACCCTGCTCAAATTTACTCATGTAATATAAGTCACTCGCAGCAAAGGTATGCTGCAAGCGACGTCCGATTTGAACACCGTGCTTTGTGATGGCGACAACCGCATAAGGATTTCGTTGGTCAACCTCTGGCAATACGCCCTCTTGTAACTCAATCACTTGTCTTCACGCCTTTTCTAAAGCCATGTGTAAAGGAAGCATCATATAATTTCGAACGATATTGATCCTTATCATGAATAGTCGGATCTAATGCCCAGCCAGCTAAAATCATCGCATGCTTACGAATACCGTTCACACGCATCGCTTCATCCAGTTCAATTAATGTTGTACGTACGATTTTTTGATCTGGCCAAGAAGCTCGTTGAATAACAGCTATTGGTGTATCATCAGCCCAGCCAGCATTCTGTAATTCTTTTACTATTTTCTTTGTTAGCGTTGCGCTCAGGAATAATGCAATTGTACAGTGATGACTCGCTAAATCGCGTAGCTTCTCGAATTCTGGTACAGGTGTACGTCCTTCGGCACGCGTTAAAATAAGTGTTTGTGTTAAGTCAGGAATTGTTAATTCTGCTCCGATTGCCGCTGCAGAAGCGAAGACAGAGCTAACACCAGGAATGACCTCATAGCCGATGCCTTCTTTTTTTAATAGTGCCACCTGCTCCATGATTGCTCCATACATCGCAGGGTCTCCAGTATGCATACGAGCTACTACTTTCCCCGCATTGACACGATCTACCATGGTCGCTACCATTTCTTCTAAATGCATCCCTGCTGTACGAATAACCTCTGCATCTGGTCGTGCCTTTGCAATAAGGTCCTCACTCACTAAAGAATCTGTATACATAACAACGTCTGCTGTTTGTAGCATATGTAAACCTTTAACTGTAATTAAATCTGGATCACCAGGACCAGCACCGACAATATATATTTTCTTCATTATTTACGCACCACCATTAACGTTAAATATTCTAAATCGACACCGTCTAGCTCCTGTACATCCCAAATAATTTCCTCGTCAGACGTTACCTTTGTTACGACCGATGCCTTATCAAGTAAATCTAAATCACGTAGCACCTCAAGCATTAAATCAATAACCTTCGCTACTTTTATGAACACCACTGCATCGTGACTTTCAATCGCTTCACGCATAGCATCATAGTCATCATGGGCAGGGACGATCGCAACACGATCATCGCCGTCTGCCAGCGCAATGCCAAGTTGGGATGCTGAACCGTTGAACGAAGAAATACCAGGAACTGTTTGAATTTCAACGTCAGGGTGCATGTCCTGCATAAGCTTCATCATATGGATGAACGTACTATATAATAATGGGTCTCCCTCTGTTACGAATGCGACGTCCTTACCTTCTTGTAATTTTGCATAGACAAGTTCCACTGATTTCGTCCATTCGCGTTCTAAAACAGCCTCATCCTTTGTCATTGGAAATACTAGGCCAAGCATATCCTTTTCTTCTGGGTTAATATAGACATCTACGATACGATGTGCGTAGCTTTTACTACCTTTTAGTTTTTTCGGATAGGCAATAACAGGCGATTCCTGAATGACACGGAATGCCTTAACTGTAATTAACTCTGGATCGCCAGGACCTACGCCCAAGCCATATAAAATACCAAGATTACTCATGATTTTCTTCCTTTCGATATGCAGAAATAATGTAAATCGGATTTAATGGGACAAAACGTGTCATATCTAATATTGGTTTACTGCGCGCAAGCTGTGCCTGCAATATGTCTACAGCAAAGCCACAAGACTTAAACGCTTCGACTGCCTTATATAAATTTTCAATTGTTGCAGCATTCAAGACAATACGACCATTTGGCTTTAAGCGTGTACAGCACAATTGTAATAACTCCACCATTTCTCCTCCTGTGCCGCCGATAAAAATCGCATCCGGATCAGGGAAGTTTTCAAGTCCTGCTGGCGCTTTACTATGAATAGCTGTAATATCTACACGGAACTTTTGCTGATTTTGCAGACAATTTTCTAAATCAGGAGCGTTTTTCTCCACTGCAAATATTTGACCTTCTGGCGCAAGCTTGCCGGCCTCAATGGCCATCGAACCCGTACATGTCCCAACGTCCCAAATGATGCTATCCTTTTGTAGCTGCATCGCTTGTAAACTTAAAACACGAATTTCTTTTTTCGTTATTAGACCTTTGTCTGGCTTCCGCTGTGAGAATTCTTCATCATCGATACCGAGTGCATAGCGTTGCGGTACTGAAGTTTGCTGTAAAATAACAACATTTAACGGAGAAAAATCAGCCATTTCTAATTCATCAAGCGAATACCAGCCGAATTTCTCACTTGTGCCCTGTAAATTTTCTGCCACAAATGCACGGTATTCTGTCATGCCAAAATGCTTTAAATACCTTGCTAGCGCATTTGGGTTATTCTCTGCATCTGTTAGCAGTGCCACTTTCTTTTTACCATCAATACGTTGTGCTAAGCCTTTCATGGAGCGCCCATGAATACTTGTGACATAAGCATCCTGCCAGCTTTCCCCCATCTTTGAAAAAGCAAGCTGTACTGAGCTCATATATGGATAAACTTCAATGTCTAGCTTTTTCGCTAAATAACCACCGATTCCATAAAATAATGGATCACCTGATGCTAAAATAACTGTATTTCTTGTTTCTGTAGATAATCTTTCAACTAGCGCTGAAAGACCACCTTTAATCAAAATTGTTTCACCAGAGAAATTCGGGAAAAATTCTAGGACACGCTCCCCACCAACAAGCACCTCACAGTCTTCAATCCACTGTACATATTGCGGTAGCAAGCTTTCTTGTCCGTTATCCCCGATCCCAATTAATTTCATCGATCGATGCAATGTCATCAGCCCTTCCTAATAATTGTCCCTGCATCGAATAGATCGATGTGGAAATCGTTAAACCGCCCTTAATGTGATGTAATGATGAATAACAGCAAGCTTCACATAAGTGGTTGAAGAATGCATCATAGCCCTTTTCTGCCATAATTTCTCCGACCTGTGAAGCAGTGTTTGCCTCTCGTACGTTTGTAACGGTTTCTTCATCTGCACCTATATCCACTGCTAATTGAGCTAAAAAGTTAAAATCAATAGGAGCACTTTTGGAGTGCACCATCATGACACCTTGTGCCACCTTAGAGAATTTCCCCATCATACCAACAAGCGATACTTGCTTCATACCAAGTCGTTTACAATGCTTTAATGTAAAGCCTACAAAATCGCCCATTTCTATAAACGCTTCCTCTGGCAAATGAGGGTACTGTGCCATCGCATACTTTTCACTGCGGCCACCTGTTGTGACAACTAAATGCTCACAACCAGCCTCTTTTGCAACACTAATCGCTTGGACAATACTAGCCATATAAGCGGAACTCGAAAAAGGCACGACGGTTCCCCTTGTGCCTAAAATGGAGATGCCTCCAATAATACCAAGTCTCCCATTTAACGTTTTTTTAGCAATTTCCTCACCTTTAGGGACGGAAATAACTACGTTAACGCCTCGTTTAATTTGAAATTCATCAAGTACGCCTTGTACAGTACTATGAATCATCTTCCGTGGTACTGGATTGATGGCTGCTTCTCCGACAGGTACTGGTAAGCCGGGCTTTGTTACGCGCCCGACACCAATTCCACCATCCAGATGAATGCCTGGTATCTCGGCCCAGCTTACCGTGCCGATAATGAGTGCTTTATGTGTTGCGTCCGGGTCATCACCCGCATCTTTAATCGTTTCACAGCTGACAGCATCATGCTGAAATGTACATTTTTCAATCGTAAAGGTCACATCTCGTCCAATTGGCAAATGAATAGTACTTGTTTCTTGCTCTTCATTTGTAATTAATGCAAGTAATGCGGCCTTCGTTACTGCAGTTGCACAGGCTCCCGTTGTATAACCGTGACGCATGTCTTTGGGATCCTTTTTAGGCTTCCGCTCCACTATTTTTTCGCCTGTTCATCCGCTAAAAGTGAGACAGCATTCAATGCGGCAACCGTCACTGTACTACCGCCTTTACGACCAACATTTGTTATATACGGAATACCTTCTAGTTTTAGTAGCTCTTCCTTCGACTCAGCAGCTGATACGAAGCCCACTGGCATACCGATAATTAAATCTGGTTTCGCTAAGCCTTCTTTAATTAAACGAATCAATTCAAGCAATGCTGTTGGTGCATTACCAATTGCATAAATGCCACCTTCGTGTAATTTAGTTGCCTTTTGCATTGAGATAATCGCACGCGTTGTGTTTTGTTTTTTCGCCTCAATCGATACGTCTTCATCTGCAATATAGCAGTGTAAATCGCCACCATGCTTTTGGAATCGTTTTTTCCCTGAACCACTTTCAATCATTTGCACATCTGCAATGACATGGCGACCAGCAAGGATTGATTTAATACCGGCCTCAAGTGCTCCTGGTGTAATAATAACGCTACGTCCTAATTCAAAGTCAGCAGAAGCGTGAATAATGCGACGTACAACTTTCCACTCATCCTCTGAGAAGTTATGCTCGCCCATTTCCTCTGCAATAATTGAGAAACTGTAATCGTAAATTTTATCTGGGTCTACTGTTAATGGTTTGAAATCTGTTTTAAAGTCCATTGTATTGCCTCCTAAAGTGTGTTGTGTACAGCTTGTAATACATCTTCAAATGTAGAATATTGCTGTCCGTATTTTATATTTGGTCTTGCGATTAAAATTGTTTCAATGCCACATGCAAGGGCAGCCTCTAGCTTTTCATCCACCGAGCCAACCTTGCCGCTTTCTTTCGTAATCATCACTGTCACACTATATTGACGAAAGAGAGCTTCGTTTAATTCCTTTGAAAAAGGGCCCTGTATGGCAACAATATCTCTTTGTGCCACACCAAGTGCTTCACATTTTTCCATATTATCGAGTCGAGGAAGCATTCGCGCAATCACTCGTGTATTTTCTAAGCCATGTAACACCTTTGTAAAGGTTGCAAGTGTTTTACTGCCCGTCGTTAGCATAATGACACCACGTTTTTCCGCTGCTAAATGGGCAGCCTCCTCATAATCTTTCACAACCGTAATTAGTGGATGGGCATAATGCTCATGTGCACGTTCATAGCGGATATACGGAACATTGGCTTGCTCAGCTGCTGCCATGGCATTTTTTGAAGCTTCATCAGCAAATGGATGAGAGGCATCTACAACTAAACGGTACCCCCGCTCTGTGATAATCGTCGCCATTTCCTCCGCCGTTAAACGACCGACTAAATGAGGAAGACCGACTTCAGCAAGGCTTGAAGCGGCTGATTCAGTAACGACCGTTGCTGTCACAGCATAACCTGCTGACTGTAGTTCAAGTGCTAGATTCCTAGCATCGCTCGTCCCTGCTAACATGAAAATCATTTCACTGGCTCCCCTTCATGGTGATGATGGTCATGGTCATGGTCGTGATGGTGGTGGTCATGTTCATGATCGTGGTCATGATGGTGATGATGATGCGCATGTCCATGCACTGCCGCATAAGCACGGTAATTTTCTAAATCTTGCATACCTGTTGATGTACCATTCACAGCTTGCTCAATACGCTCTAATAGCACATTTTGTAAACGCTCATGATAGCCAAAATAGTTGGCAATTTGAATATCACAGTCAGCATATTTTTCGTTAAATTGATTGCACATGTCGTTCATACGTTCCATGAGGATACCTGTGAATAAAAAGTACGGTAGCATAATGATTTTTTTAGCACCAAGCTGCACACAGCGCTCAATTCCTTCTTCAACACGTGGATCAGTGACACCCATAAATGCGCTTTCCACATACTTAACCGGGAGTTTTTCCCATAATAGACGTGTAATTTTATAAAAATCACCATTTGCAGCTGGGTCACTGCCGCCTCGTGCAATTAATAAAATGGCAGTATCCTTATGTTCTTCTTCAGCATTAAAGCCGATTTCTGCTAAACGGTCTTCTAAAATAGCAAATATTTCATCATGGATACCTATTGTTTGGCCATATGTGAACGTAAGATTTGGATAATGCTCACGTGCATGTTCAATTTCTGCTGGAATATGCAGTTTTGAATGTCCAGCATGAAGAAGAATAATCGGAATAACATGTACCTCTGTAGCACCCTTCTTCACACAGTTCGTAATACCTTCTTCAATGTTTGGAGATGCAAACTCTAAGAAACATGTTTCCACTAAAAAGCTTTCATCAATACGAGGTGTCATTTGCTCGATAAACGTGCGTACCTCATCATTTCCTGCTGCTAAACGGCTCCCATGGCCGACAAATAAAATTGCTTTCATCTCATTACTCCTCACTAGTCGCCGCACGGAGCTGGCTCTACTTTTATTTTTGAAGACATATCCTGATACGTAAAATGTAGGATCTTTTTCACACGCTTAAAGTATTTAAACAAACGTTCATTTGGATGTGCATTTGCTTTATATTCTTCGATAATATCGGTGATAAGTCGGATGAGCTGTTCAGGCTCTAAGCCCTCAACAACTGGCTGAGCCGCATGTGCTGTACGGCCAACCGGCTTAGCACCAATAAAAACATCAAATTTACTTTTGCGATAAACAATGCCAATATCATCAAATACTGCTCGATAACATGCCATACCGCAGCCGTTAAAGCCAATATTTAATGTTTTCGGTAACGACATACCACCAAGCTTTTCTTGAATCTCTTCCGCATATGGAATCGAATCGGCCTTTTCCCCATAACAGAAGTCACAAGCCTTTAACGATAGCACGTCGCCAATTGGTGTTAGCAAAAAGCCAACTTCACGAAGCTTTGCGGTAATCTCTTCAGGCTCTGACGTTGGAATTTTCAAATGAATTTGATGGTCTGGTGTATACTCCATCGTTCCTTCCTCACCAACTACCTCAGCTAACGTCATCATTTGTTGAGGAGTAAAAAACTTATTGGCTACCCCTGGACTAACCGCTAATTCAAAAATAGATTCGATTTTTTGTTGAACACGCTTAGGTGTTACTTTCACCGCGCTTGTTCCATTCACCAGAGCAAGAGCAGCTGTCGCCATTTCGAGTGACGATTTTTTAGGCTTTGGTTGAGGTGTTATTGCTAAACTGGGCTTAATACGATTTGCATTGGGATCTGTATCAAAATCATTACGCGCTGCTCCTGTTTCTTGATTCATCGCCCATGGTTCATTTTCTTCCTTCAGTCGTTGATGTGGTCGTAACGGTTGTTTTTCTTCACCAAGTGTATATTTGCGCTGATAACCACGTGGCGTAATCATTTTATTGTCGTAGAAGAATGTTGTTGAATTCCCGATAATAACTGTTGTTAACATGCCGATATCATGTTCAAGCATTTCTGCTAAAGTCGTCATCGTAATTTCCTGACGGTCACGATACGCGCTTTTCACAAGCCCAACCGGTGTATCTGGCGAACGATATTCTAATAAAATTCGTTGAGCCTCTACGATTTGTCTCGTACGACGTCCACTTTTTGGGTTATAAAGAGCAATAACAAAATCCGCCATTGCTGCTGCTTCTACTCGTTTTGCAATTAAATTCCAAGGTGTTAAGTGGTCACTTAAACTAATGGTGCAGGCGTCATGCATAATTGGAGCACCTAGTAAACTTGCACACGAATTAATAGCTGAAATACCTGGAACAATTTCTACCTCGATACCAGTTGCTTCCGTCCAGCCTAGCTCGATCAATACCTCATACACTAATCCTGCCATTCCATAAACGCCTGCATCACCGCTGGAAATAACCGATACGATACTTCCTGCCTCTGCTTGACGCACCGCTTCCTGTGCACGTGAAACTTCCTCTGTCATACCAGTACTAATAATCGACTTTGCACTAACTAAATCCTGAATCAGTTCAACATAAGTTTTATAGCCTATGATCATATCACTTTGTTGTAGTGCCTCCACAGCACGAGTCGTAATATGTTTAAAGTCTCCAGGGCCAAAGCCAACTACGAAAATCTTACCTTTTTGCGCCATTTTGTTACCCCTCTTTCACCTTTTCAATACCTTTAATGGCTGTTGTTTGTGCTGTACGCTGCAACGAACCTTCACGCAATGTAAAAACATGCTCATTATGTAACGATTCATGATTTAAATCTTGTACGAGTGCCTTCGCATGCTCCGTTGTCGGCACACGGTACCAATTCCCCTGAGGATAAGCAATGACAACACAAGCATCCTTACACCTACCATTACAGCGGGTCCTTGTCGTATGTATTTCCTTATCAAGCGCTAGCAACTGTATTTCATCACGTATTGCCAATGTAATGTCCTCAGCATCTTTTTTCATACAGCTACTACCATTGCAAATAAAAAGATGTGTTTTCATCCCCTCTAAATTCCAAGTCGTCATAGTTGTTCTCCCCTCATTTGCTTTTAGGAAAAAGAAAAAACCTTTACTCTAGTCGAAGAGTAAAGGTTAAGTAGAAGCCAAATAAAAACGAATATATACAGGTACTCGCTCTCGCTTCAACTTCTCCCTCCGAAAAGTTTGCATGCATCATCCCATAAGCAGGTTTCCTGACTTAAGCTTCTTTTTACTATCGCGCCTTCCTAAGTTTTCACTAGTGGCATCCGCGATTTCATCAGCTATTACAGTAGCGGGGGCTGTATCGGATTTTCACCGATTTCCCTATTATCTTGAAAATATTCAAGCACTTATGGATGTTTTATATGAATTTATGATCTTTCATGTAATTGAAAACTGTTTCTATCATATCTTATTATTTTAAAAATTCAATATTTCTTTTTTAATTTGTGACAATTTTTTTAATATTTCATAGCAAAATGTGAAATCTCTATCTATTTATCAGAATTTTCGACATAGATCCTCAATTGAAAATTTTTTCATAAAAAGTATAGCATATATATGGAAAATCATGTTACACTTTGTCGTGAAATCTCACAACTTCATCTTTTTTCGGTGCGAATTGTTCATCATTTCGCTTAAAAGGGAAGCCGGTTCAAGTCCGGCGCGGTCCCGCCACTGTATTAGGGAGTTTTATAGATAATGTCACTGTCCAAAGGATGGGAAGGCTTATAAAACGTTGAACTAAAGCCAGGAGACCTGCCGAAAAATATGTGATCGTTTCAACCTACGAGGATAGGTGTGCGGCTTAGCAGACTAGAATTTTATTTGCTTTTTTTAGCTATGCACTTTTCCAAAGTTGGAGAAGTGTCTTTTTTATTTTCGCACGCTAATTCGAAAAATTTTAATGTGAGGAGGAGAGATTTTTGAAATTCTCAGCTTGGAAGCTTAGTTATTTCTTATTGGCATTTTTATTCGTGCCAAATCGTGCATTTGCGATGCATATTATGGAGGGCTTTTTGCCAATTGAATGGGCGATTTTTTGGTGGGTCGTATCGATTCCTTTTATTATTTTAGGATTACGTTCTATTCGTAAAACAATTGATGAAAATCCTGAAACAAAAATGATTTTAGGTCTATCGGGTGCCTTTGCCTTTGTGCTATCAGCCTTAAAAATCCCTTCTGTAACGGGGAGTTGCTCGCATCCAACTGGGGTTGGGCTTGGAACAGTTCTTTTTGGACCATTAGCGATGAGTGTTATCGGAACAATCGTATTATTATTCCAAGCTTTACTTTTAGCACATGGTGGGCTTACAACATTAGGTGCAAACACCTTTTCCATGGCAATTATGGGCCCTATTATCGCTTACTATGTATTTAAGGGCTCACAAAAAATGGGACTATCATTTTCCATCGCTGTCTTTTTAGCAGCAATGCTTGGTGACTTAGGTACATATATTGTCACTTCTGTACAATTAGCTCTTGCCTTCCCTTCTGAGGTCGGAGGCTTTATGGCTTCATTCACAAAGTTTGCTGGTATTTTTGCGTTAACACAAATCCCTCTTGCTGTTAGTGAAGGAATTTTAACAGTGATCGTTATGAACTTCCTGAAAAAATACAATGTGAGTGAATTAAAAGCTCTACGTGTTTTCTCAGCAAAGGAGGCACACTAAAATGAAAAAAAACTTACTGCTTTTAGCAGTTGTTGTGTTACTAGCAATCGTTCCCCTATTTATTCAAAAAGGCGCAGAATTCGAGGGTGCTGATGGCGAAGCGGAGGCAGCAATTGGTGAAATAGATGCTAACTATGAACCATGGTTTGAAAGCTTATGGGAGCCACCAAGCGGTGAAATTGAAAGCTTATTATTCGCACTACAAGCTGCTATTGGCGCTGGATTTATCGGCTATTTCATCGGCTTAATGCGCGGCAAACATAAAGAGGGTTAAGCGATGTTACTCATTGATAAGTATGCTTATATGAATAAACTAGCGTCTGTTCATCCGCTAGAAAAAATGACGTTATCCCTTGGACTACTTATATTGTCGCTTATCATGAGAGATGAACGAATTTCACTCATTACATTTATTGTGATGAGTGCTTTTATCATTTTAGGCGCAAAAATTCCTACAAAATACTATGCAAAATTACTATTGCTACCTGGATTTTTTTTACTATCAAGTTTAGTGTCAATTTTAATTTCTATAGCACCAACAACTAGCGCGCTACCAACGCACATTTGGTCATTTTCACTTAATAGTTGGACGATTTTTATCGGCAGTTCGAGCCTCGTGACAGCGCAGCAGCTTTTTTTCATCGTCCTTGGCAGCATTAGCTGTTTGTATTTTTTAATTCTCACAACATCAGTCCAATCTATTTGTTACGTGCTACGACAATGGCAACTTCCAACTCTATTTGTAGAGCTAGTAGAACTAACGTATCGTTTTATTTTTATCTTTTTAGACAGTATGCAGAAAATCCATCTTGCCCAGCAGGCTCGTCTAGGATACAGCTCCCCTATGCAGTGGCTTCGTTCAGTATCAATGCTGATTGCTGCTTTATTTGTCGAGATGTTCCAACGCAGTCGTGAGCTAAACAATGCGATGGAAGCGCGTGGTGGCGAAACTGTCTATTGGCAAGATGATGTTATCTATAACACGAAAAATTGGGCAGGTATTGCTGCTATTTTTATACTCCTCATCATTTATGGAGGTTTTTTCTGATGACAGATTTATACTTTGATTTAACACATTTATCCTACGCTTATGCAGATGGAACTCATGCCTTAACAGATATTACACTTCAAATTCCAAAGGGGAAAAAAATCGCTTTACTTGGTCATAATGGAGCTGGAAAATCAACGTTATTCCAGCATTTAAATGGGATTTTGAAGCCTACTGCTGGAAGTATATCCTTTTGTGGTAAAGAACTGAACTATAGTAGAAAAGCATTAAAAGAATTACGTCAACAGGTTGGCATTGTTTTTCAGGATGCAGACAACCAGCTTTTTTCTGGCACAGTTAAGCAAGATATTGCATTTGGACCTTTGAATCTTGGCTGGACAACTGAAAAAATTGAAGAGAAAATTGCGTGGGCTGTCGCTCAAACCGAAGTCGAAGCATTGCTAGATAAACCGATACATTTTTTAAGTGTTGGGCAGAAAAAACGTGTCGCGATGGCAGGAGTACTTGCAATGGAACCTTCCGTTTTATTATTAGATGAACCGACAGCTGGGCTAGATAATTATTATAGTGCACAAGTTTTACAGTATTTAGCTACGTTAGAGAACGGTGAACGAACAATTTTACTGGCTACGCATGATATTCCATTAGCCTATGGATGGGCAGATCAAATAATCGTGATGGAAGCCGGGAGAATTATTTATAATGGGGATCCAGTTGAAATGTTCTTCCAAGAGGATTTGCTTGAAAGAGCCCATCTTGAACGCCCATGGGTCTTTGAAATGGCCATTGCCTTACAAAATAAAAAACTATTTGAGAAAAACATCAAAATGCCTCGTTCGAAGGAAGATTTATACAGACTTATTGAGCAGTTTTAAGACTGTGCTTTTTAATTGTGGTTGAATCCACTATCCTACTCCAATTTCACAAATCGAGTAGGATTGTACCCTATAGGTAATGAAATGGACTCTTTATAGATCCTGGGAGAATATTCGACCTCCCTTATACATATTTTTATAACGGGGAAAAATATGGTAAAATATAGAATGGTACTTTTGGAAAAATATATACGTATTTACGAAACTTTTCTATCATTCATTCGTAATAGTATAGATGTCACAAATATTTGGAACACTCAAGGAGGGAAAACAGTTGAAAAACTGGTCAAAAAAATCAATCGCTTTAGTAGCGTCTGCAGCACTAATGGTTCCTGCTACATCTGCCTTTGCTGAAGCACCTCAAAAAACAGCAAAGAACCAAGAGTTAGTGAAAGTAGCTAGCAATAAGGAACAAACATTCAAGAATCAAAATGACTGGATTAGTCAGGATACTATTATCGTCAAACATTCAGGTCTTGATAAGAATGTGCACAAAAAAATTGGCTCAAAAGTGATCCGATCTATTCCTTCACTAGGTTACGATGTTATCCAACTTAACAAAGGAACAAATTTAGAAAAAGCAGTTTCATATTATGCTAAGCAAAAAGGGGTTAAACGTGTATCCCCAAGCTACGTGTATCATTCCTTTGGCACTGAAGTAGATCCAAAGAAACAGGATATGTATCATTTGAATCTTCTTCAAATTGATAAAGCACTAGAATTAGCAGGTAACAACGAGGTAAAAGTAGCAGTTATCGATGGTGGCGTGGATTTTAAACATCCAGATTTAAAATCTCAAGTGCTACCACCATATAATGCTGCAGCACCTGCCAATACTTCTTATCCTAGTGAGCATGGAACACATGTAGCAGGAATTGTTGGAGCGGCAAAAGATAATGGGATTGGAGGACATGGGATTAATCCAAATGCCAAGCTTCTTCCAATTGATGTATTCAACGGAAAAGATGGTGCTAGTGATTTCGCCATTGCACAAGGAATCCTTTACGCTATTGAGCAAGGCGCCGATGTTATCAATATGAGTCTTGGCGGCTATGGTGAATCTCCATTAATGGAGGAAGCCGTTCAGAAAGCGATTGATAAAGGAATTACCGTTGTAGCTGCTGCTGGAAATGAATCGACAGATAATTACTCCTTCCCTGCTTCATTCGAAGGCGTTATAAGTGTAGGTTCTACGAATGATAGAAACAAACTATCAAGCTATTCAAACTACGGCCCATCGGTTGATCTAGTAGCTCCAGGCGAAGATATATATAGTTCAGTTTATGATGAGAAAAAAGGGTCCTCCTTTGTAAAATTTAGCGGAACATCGATGGCCTCTCCTGTTGTTGCAGGTGTGGCATCCCTATTAAAATCAAAATATCCAGATTTAAAGCCTTATGAAATAGAAGCTATTCTCGAAATGTCAGCAAAGGATTTAGGTGACAAGGGCTATGATCTTACATATGGACATGGCCTTGTAGATCCTGTGAAAGCATTACAGTTTAATATTAAAAATCTACCAAAACAGTATTCTGAAACAAAAGAAGAGCGCTTGAAAAACGCAAAAGTCCTTAAAAAAGATACATTAAATACTGAAAAAGGTGAATTCAAGTTACCGGACGAAAAGAAATGGTACAAGGTTGATCTAGACGCAAATGAATATGCTCAACTGACATTAAAAGGTGCAAACAAATACGATTATGCATTTGATTTATACTTCTACCCTGAAGGCCATAACGAAGAAGTAAAACCAATTAACGTCAATGATGTTCGCGTAGGCAAGCAAGAAGGATACCTATATGAAGCAGATCAAAAGGGAACCCTTCTTGTTGGAGTTAAGGATCATAATGGTAGCTATAGCTCAAAGGGCGAATCTAACTACATTTTCACAGCTCAAACTACTAAAAAATTACCAATTGATTCATTAGATATGGAACATATGGAGAAGATTGAAAAATTCCCATTCAGTACAGCAGGGAAAAACTATACCCTACTTTCTGAAGATCATCTAGGTGACCAAGATTATTTTACATTTTCAGTGAATGAACCAACGACATTGAAATTTGATTTAACTGGTATTCCGGGTGTTACAGCATCCATGGAGCTTTATCGAAAAGAAGACTTAGTTAATGTACCAACAGAGGAAGACGATGCTGAAGGTTTAAATGAGGCATATCCAATCCGAACATCTTACGGTTCGGAAAAAGGCGATGGAGTAAACTTGGTTGTTGATGTTATGCCTGATGAAGTGTATGTAATAAGCGTATCTAATAAAAACAGTAGCAATTTTTCACTTGATATGTTCTTTAGCGGCGGTATTGATACTGAGCAAACTGTTAGTGAATCAATCATTCCATACACATTAAAAGGTGAAGTCGTTACCCTTCCTAAAGACGAAGACGGTCTTCCATTAAATGAAGGAATGCTAGAAAACAACATACAAAAGGATATTTTACCTTTAACTGAATATAAAACAAAAAAACGTAATCAACTAAATGATTTCATGAATATATTTATGAATCCAGATGCTATGGGACAACCTGAAGACGTTGGCCAAATTATGGACCAAGCGATTCGTTTTGATATTGGTCAAGATCAAAAAGCATACTTCCAAACTGAAGATGATGAAGATTACTTCACATTTACAGCTAAAGAAGATGCCGTATATGGTTTCCAAATCCAAAAAGGTATGAACCAGTCACCAGCTGGTACTATATTTGAATATGATGAGGCATCAAATGAATTAATCCCAGTTTCTTCATTAACAAATGATATGGGGTTACTCAGTCTACTTCTTGGTTCAACAAGTGATCCAAACGATGCTAAGGCAATTGCATTGAAAAAGGACAAAACATATGTTGTAAAAGTAATGAATCTTGGTGACCGTTCCGCTGAACCATACACACTTAAAACAAGTAAAATGGCAGCAATTCCAGAAGAAGATAATAGAAATAATAACACACCAATAGCTGCAAAAACGATTAAACCTGGTATCGCTTATAAAGATCATCTCATTTATCAAGATGATACTGATTTCTACTACTATAAACAAAAGGGCAAAGATGAAGTCATGAGTCTTCTTGTTTCTTCTGTACCATATACAAAAGAACAGCTAGATCAATTACCTAAAGAACTTCAAAATGACTTAAAGTTTTCAGGCTCCATTATTGAAGATACTAATGGTAATATGGAAATTGATCCAGAAGAATTGGCAACAGAAATTCCATTTGGACAAGCTGAAGACCTCCTTCAATTACTACTCGGTCTTGGAGGGACAACAGATGTAAATACTTCTTTTAAAACAAAAAAAGATCACGGATATTTTATTGTTCTTAACGGAAGCAATGTTGGACAAGTATCAATCCAACCATATACTTTAACGTTGTTTGATCATAAAAGAGTAGATGAAGATGCTGATTCTAAGTTAGTTAATGGAATACCGACGAAACCAACTATTCTTACGAAAAAAGACGATAAATGGGTAGCTACTCAATATCTAAATGCTGGTGTTCCATTTGGTGATAAGGACTACTTTGAATTTAAAACCGATAGCAAACGTGATGTGTTCTTCTCTCTGCAAACAGAAAAAGAACTAGATGGCGTCATCCGTATTATTGATGCAAAAGGTAAAACAGTAGAAACTTTAGATCTTTACGGTGCTGGAGATGATGAAGTAGGAACAGTCGAACTGGATAAAGGAACTTACTATATTGAAGTAAGTGAATATTACGGCAAAGCTGGTACTCAACCGTATACACTTGAAATAAAATAAGATATACCCTTGGACTGAAAAAACGAACTTAGTAGAAGAATAAACTTTTCGGTTGAAGGTAGTGTAATAGCGGCACGATTTAAGTTTTCAAAAAAATGAAGGATTATCCCCTAGATGATGAAAAATCTAGGGGATTTTTTTGTACATTAATGTTTTATTCACCATAACGAGGGGTTTATTTCCCGTTCCGATTAGGTGCTTTCTCTGGGGCGTGTGATTCTTTTCCCCTACTGGCTCTCATCTATGATGCTGATTCCTAAGGAGTCGCCCTGTCTTCCCAGATAAAATATTGATTTGCGGTACACGATACGGAAATGTAATGGCTTCACGAGGCTCTGTTATCCCTTTATTTATCGAACAAATTAAAGCTGGCAGGCCTTTAACTATTACAGATCCAAAAATGACACGTTTTATGATGAGTCTTGATGAGGCAGTAGAACTAGTTTTATACGCCTTCTTACACGCTGACAACGGGGACATTATGGTACAAAAATCACCAGCTGCTTACATTGAGGATTTAGCACAGGCTTTACTAGAAATTTTTCAAGCTCAAAATAAGATACAAATTATCGGAACACGGCATGGTGAAAAGATTTACGAAGTATTATTAACAAAGGAAGAAGCTGCAAAAGCCATTGATATGGGGAATTTTTATAGAATCCCTGCAGATAACCGGGATTTAAATTATGGAAAATATCTTGATGAGGGCTCTCCTAAAATTACGTTAACCGACGAATACAACTCTACTAATACGAAAATACTGTCCGTCACTGAAATAAAAGAAAAATTATTAAAGCTCCCTCTTGTTCAAGAAGAATTACATAATTGGATGGGAGGATTACCTTGAAATTTTTAGTTCTCGGAGCTACTGGAATGGCTGGCCACACGATTTCACTCTATTTGTGCTCTCAAGGGCATGATGTGGCAACCTATTCTCGAACAGTCTTTTCATGTGGAAATAATATTACGGGAGATATTACAGATACAAATTTTTTAAGATCACTATTACTAGATCACGACTATGATGTTGTAGTCAATTGTATCGGTATTTTAAACGATACCTGTGATACGGACCGAGAGAAAAGCATATATCTCAATAGTTATTTGCCTCATGCCATCGTATCTTTATTAAAAAACAGGAAAACCAAGCTTATTCATTTGAGTACGGATTGTGTATTCTCAGGAAAAGCAGCTCCCTATCATGAAAAAAGCCTTCTCGAAGGAGAAACTTTTTATGATCGTACGAAGGGATTAGGGGAAATTGAAAGCACTCCACACCTAACGTTTCGTAACTCTATTATCGGCCCTGATATGAAAGAGGATGGCATAGACCTCTTTAATTGGTTTATGAAGCAGCACGATACTATTAACGGCTATACTAGCGCAATATGGACGGGAGTTACTACCCTTACGTTAGCAAAAGCAATTGAATGTGCAGCAATTGAAGGTACAACAGGCCTCTATCACCTCGTCAACAATAGCAGTATTTCAAAGTTTGATCTACTGCAATTATTTAATAAGCACTTTAAAGAAAATAAAGTAACCATCCGACCATATCAGCTCTTAAACATTGATAAAACACTAGTCAACACACGAAAAGATTTTTCATTTACTGTACCTAGCTACGAAGACATGATCCTTGAGATGAAAAAGTGGATATGGAAGCATAAAGATTTGTATCCTCATTATTTTAAATGAGTTTGGAGGATCAGGATGCCTAAGAGAAAGTTAGGAAACCGTTCAGAAAGGCAACCAGTTATAGAAAGAAAGTATAGTCACTCATACCTTGATATTAGTGAATTTAAGGGTTATATACTTATTTCTCAGTACTTTTTAAATCTTCTATTTCTTTGTTGATTCCTTTGAGTGTTTTTATATCTCAATCACTAAAAATTTAACCCCTGAAAATGCCATCAATAAGCCATTTTCAGGGGTTGGATTACGCTTCAAAACGTGACTAATGTTAAGGGTGGTGCATTTCTCACAAGTAAAACATCGCATTTTAAAAGTTTTACATTTGTGTATAATTAAAATAAAAAGGGGAATTACTAGTGAACTTTTTAATTGGCTATTTAGACGCTGAACGAAATAACGGTCATGAGGACCCTATGCTAAGTGAATTTACATATGGTGAATCTTCGAATAACGCATTGAACTTGTTAAAGGTGAATAAAGAAGATTTTCTTTTCTTTCATAAAGCTGTAAATAATAAGCGTTTTATTACAGCCTATTTTTATGTAGAGGATATTATGTTAGTAAAGGATGCACAGAAAAATTTATTAATAACCAGTAAATTTAATAATCCACATTTAAAAAAAGACGCTTCTCTATTAAAAAAAAATGAATGCATTGCATTTGGTAATCCTATTTTTTCAAGGGTTTTAGATGTACCTTTAGAGATTACACCAGAGCTACTTAGTAAATTATCTAAACCAGCTAAACTTAACTCAAACCAACCTCCATTATCTGCTATTTCTTCTGCGTTACGGACTTGGAAACAACTTAATAGTGCAGACATTAACTTTTTTTTAGATATGATTAAAGTGAATAACAATAAAAGTCGACTGACAAATAATATTTTATCTTCTTCTGAGGTTTTTCAGATATTAGAGCGAGACATTGAAAAATTTATTGCTTCTGAGCCTACAATTCTTAATCCAAATTACATTTTAGAAAAATCACAAATGGTATTTTCAGATGATTCTCGCTTAGATTTACTATTAATAGATCCAATAAACAATGAATACATTGTAGTTGAAATCAAAAAAGACACTATAGATCGCCAAGCATTGGATCAAATTAAGCATTACATTAAGTTATGTCAAAAAGAATTAGGCTATACAAATGTAAAAGGTATTTTAATTGGCAGTAGTATTTCAAAATACTATGAAGCTGACATCTTAAAGGCTGAAAAAGATGGTATTACTACCCTCACTTACGGTTGGAAATTCGCTATTAGTTAAGCAAAGTATTTTTGATTATGCAGCATAAAAAAGACACCTGCTATGAACTGCACTCCAAAAGTTAGACCAAAAATCTAACTTTTGGGGTTCACTACCTACGGTGCCTTTTTGGCATAAGACTAGTATTTGATTTTGAGAGTATCCCCATCGACATAAACTCCCTCGGAACGGGAAATCGGCAGCTTTTGCTCTGCTGAGAAGCCGATCGTTTCTCCATCCCTTAAAGTGACATTCTCTTCTACAATATATCCAGAAATAGTAATCAAAAAATCACGCAGCTCGGCAGGAGATGCTTGGCTGTCCAGGATTTCAATTTCATCCTTACCAAAGGGCTTTAGCCCATAGGTATATCCATCTACCCCGGTTTCCGTTCCGACCAGGCCGAAATAAACCAGATTCAGTAAAGGAAACATATCGTCATTCTTCATGACTTCAGCCATATCTAGAAAAAGTTCAGGCTGAAACACGGTGCCGCATGTATAGATCCCTATTGCGTTAGGAAGCTTTAAACAACTGGCAGCCAGCTTGGTGTACAGTTTGCCACTGTCCAGCGGGGAGCCGGAGCGGGTAAATGCAGCCAGGATGATTTGAGCTACATGTGTATGAGTAACCTCCACAGCTTCCTTCCACAGGTAGTTTCCCTGTGCATAATGCTCAGCCTCACCATCTGGAACGGGAGCATCGACAAAACTTACCGCTAAGAAGCAGTCGTCCACTTCAAAGACCAGGGTACCTTCATTTGTTTCTTCGGCGTTTTCCTCATCCTCTGCCGACGAGCAGGAGATGTTCCAATCATTCAAAAGGTTGGCTTTTATCTGATCAATATCACATTCTGCAGAGTTAAGCAGAACGAACCCGTTAAAAATACCAGATCCATTATCTTGCGTTTCTGTCTCGTCCTCCATGGATTGGGTAGCTTCATATGCTGCAGCCTGCTGCAGCCAGTATTCTCGGATTAATTCTACCATCTTTACAGCTTCTTGCTCTGCAGTCGCAGGGTCATAGGGTTGCATCTCGCTTAATATATGACCGCAATGCTCGGTGTCAGACGGGTCCTCATAACCCCCGCATACGCCAAGGAGCCATTTTCCGAGCATTGCTTTTTTATACCTGAATATGTAGTAGTGCATATCATGTAAATCAAATTCTCCTGCAATTTCTATTTTGCTGGGTTGTTTCCCGAGTTCACGTTCATCTGCAAGCCAGTCAATCATGGATTGCATCGCTGCTTGTTGTTGAGCTGTCATTAATTCCCCTCCTTTATGAATGTATTATTCTACCATTATTATACCACCTTTTAGGTAAAGAAATAGTGAAGCAAGAATTATTCCTCTTATGGTAGATTACTCCTATTTCTATTATAGAAAGTCGTTCATCAAGTATTGAGTGCTGGGATGAGTAGCAATATAATCCCGACCTTTTTGTCAAAAAAAATCCTCCATTCAATTGAATTGGAAAGATAATTTCGGTACTATATTCATGTAATTTTCAGGGTAATAAAAAAGGGATTCTAAGTCAGTGACCGAAGCCCCGACCGAATCCCTAATTTTTTCAAAACCTTTTTTCAATGGTTTGCATTTGTAGTTAAAACGGTAAAATTTTGTAGATATTCAGAACTAATACTATATGAAACAACCTTCTCTTTGCACTTCTTGACTACATCAACGTGATTGTCGTAACTAAAAACAAAGAAATCAACCTCTTTTTTGCCTCTTTTTACGCTGATGACAAATGGAGTAACATTAGTCTCTGGCTGTAAAAATAATTTTTCATTACCTGGAAATATATAATATTTTTTTAAAAAGGAAGCTTTATTAAAATAGTCTGTAAATCTAATTTTTTCTTCCTCTTTCAAATTCTTTCCATTAAATGTTACCGTAACATCTTTTGAATCAAGTTTTTTATGAAGTTCAAATTTACTTACTCCCCATGCCACAGCTATACTTGGAGGGCTCATTAACAATTTAATAATAGATCCAATCACTAGCGTAATAATCAAACCCGTTGTCATATCAAATCAACTCTTTCAGAAATTTTATCATTTTAGTAGCAATTACTATATTATTACCTACATTGCACATTGTCTCATAAAAAATAATTAATAATTAAGCTATATCGATGTTTTATCATCTACCTCACAATGATAAGGGATTTATATTTTTTATAACCATCCAATTCGATGCTTTTTTGACCATCCATTTATCTTAAGGATAAATATATAAATATTTTAAACGATCCTATCTACCACATTTTTAGTCATCCAATTGTCTATAAACTATTAAGAGCTTCTGCAAACCTTTTGATTCCTTCATCAATTGAATCTTCATCTTCCTTTGCAAAAGTAAAACGAACAAAACCATCTTTGGATCCCAGTGTAGAACCAGGAACATAAATGACGCCTCTTTTAATGGATTCTTCAAGCAATTGGGTTTCATTATAATTTTTAAGTATTTTACACCATATATGAATACCACCTTGAGGAATAGAATATTCCACCTGATCTTTTAAATAAGTATCAAGGCTTTTTATAATTTTATCTCTCCTTTTTTCTAATTCCTTAATTAAACTTTTTATATGAATATGAAAATTTTCTGATTCTAAAAAATCATTCGCTACCCATTGTGTATAGCTAGAATGACCGAAGTCGATTTGTTGTTTCGCATCGGATAATCTTTCAATCACCGATGTTGGGCCAATAATCCACCCTATTCTTAATCCTGAAGCAACAATTTTGGACAAAGAACTAATGTATAATACGTTTCCATTCCTATCCATTGATTTAAGGGTAGCGATTTTATCTCCTGAAAAAGCTGTTAAACTATAAGGATCATCTTCTACT
Source organism: Lysinibacillus sp. RC79 (assembly GCF_041262405.1). Classification (NCBI taxonomy): domain Bacteria; kingdom Bacillati; phylum Bacillota; class Bacilli; order Caryophanales; family Bacillaceae; genus Lysinibacillus; species Lysinibacillus sp. RC79. Next base: position 27,711 of record NZ_JBGCCD010000037.1, on the reverse strand, counting down.
ACTGGAATTCCAAGCTTTGAGGATATGTCTAAAATTGCCTCTCTTTTCTTTTTATTCAATAAGGAGCCCGTTGGATTTTGAAAATATGGATTTAAAAAAATCATTTTAATTCGGTGTTTTTTATATAATGACCGCAAATCTTCTGGGTTTATTCCATCCTTATCGACAGGTAGATAATGTATTTGTATACCTACCGATCTGAAAATTGGAAGATTATAATTGTAGGAAGGATCTTCTATTGCTATTGCATCTCCAGGCTTTAACAAACATTGTACAATTAAATGTAATGCTTGTTGCGCTCCTGATGTTATAAGTATTGAAGAAGGATTAGTTTCAATTCCCCGACTTTCTTTTACGTGTTTTGTAATGGTATTTCTAAGGATTTCATTCCCCTGTGGATGATCGTATCCTAGGCTTCCAATAAAAGAACGTGTTGAAGTTATCTCGCTTAAAAAGCTTTTTGGGAAAAGTTCTTCTGACAATTCACCGGAAGCTAAATTTATTAATTTATGTTCAATAGCTTCTTTTCTTATTTTTTGCGTTACAGGTTGACTAGGTAAAAAAGAACCCGCCTCAATATACCTATTCCAGCTAGGAATCCGTTTTTTTGTTATACCCCATATATCTTTACTAATGGTAGTACCACTTCCTCTATTTCTTTCAATTAGCCCATTCGATTCTAATTCGTCATATGCATGAACGACCGTACTTCTGTTTAAATTTAGAACACTAGCTAAATATCTCTCTGATGGCAATGATTTATCAGCTGGAAATGTACCATCTGCAATTCCCTTTTCAATATATTCTGCGAGTTGTTTATAGATAGCTTTTTTCGCTTTTCTATCAGGTTTCCAATCCATATATACGCACCTCATTATTTCCTTCAAACTTGCTTAAAATTTTAGCTTTTTCTTTTAGCAGTGTTATTTCTGGGAAAGAATCATATATTAATATTATTTCAATTGTAATAAATCATCCACTTTATTGTTATTTTAGCCATCCACTTAAGAAATCAATCCTCATTTTCTATTTTATAACCAATGTTTCAATGAGCGTGAATAAATTCCTATTTAAAGAACCTTACTCTACTATTCTATCGAAGTATCATCATCAAGGAATCTCTAATGTAAGAATAGATACAAAAAGACAAGGTGCTCACTGTAAGGATTAAGGGTTTTCATAAATGTGCTTGGTGTGATGTACATGGTGGATTGGTATAGCCAGATCAATACATGGAAAAGAAGCCATGGAAGAGGGTTTCCGTGCGAAGTTTGATAAGGTTGTATCAATATTAAAACGGAATAGTAAAGCTGTATTTCAAATTTCCCCTTCTTGGACAAAGAAAAAAGCACCTCCACATACAATCCATTAGTACAGAACTTCGACTGACCGAGTACTGTAAAATTGAATCATAAGCAAAAGTGCTTATTTCTCTAAGTATAACGTTATACGTCCCAATGAAAACATCAGGATTTCCTTCACCATGGTTGCTTTGCTTCCACGCTCTTTACGCCTGCTCATTATTCTTATTTACGCTCTGGCGTTTTTCCTTAAATAAAATCACTCCAATTAAACCCACGATGGAGAAGATAACTGGCGTGATGAAACCAAAGTAATAGCCATCAAATAGATCTCCTGAAGTAGATTGAAAATAATCCAATATATATCCAAAAATGATGGGTAGCAATACAGCACTTAGAAAGCCGCCCGTATTCGCAATCCCCGTTACAATTCCTGATTCTTCTAGATTAAAAGACTGACGTACAGCTGCAAAGGTTAATGCACTTGCCCCATATCCAAAGCCAATGATAAAGAAAATAATAATTAGAAAGAAAACGGAAGGATGCCCATTACATAAAAGGAAAGAAAACCACCCTAATAAAACAATGATATGAACGACAATATACGGTCTTTTAATTGTTTCTAACCGACTTGAAATCCAACTAGCTAAAGGTGCTCCAGTAAGTGCCCCGATAAGACCGATCATAATCAGCTGGCTGGCATTTGAACGAGTCATGTCATACATATTCATCCCATATGGTACTGCCCACGAACTGATAAACCCTACACCTCCCACAATAACCGAAGAAAAGGAGATAATGTAATGGGGAAAAATCAACATATTACACCGCATCCAAATGGCGGTTATCAGGTTAAAGGAGCAGGCAATTCGAAAGCTACCAAAATATTCAACACACAATATGAAGCTATTCAATATGGTCGAGATATCGCCATAAACCAAAAATCTGAATTGCTTGTACACAATAAACAAGGTCGAATCCGAAAAAAATAGTTATGGAAACGCCCCTTATCCACCAAGTGGCTAATATTAATATCTATTCACCACTATATTAATAGGTCGAAATTTAAAAATAGAAAAGAAGGTGAAAGCTTGGTAGATTACGTTCCCTACCAGTTTTCACCTTCTTTTCATTTCAAATAACATTATTTCTCTTATTCTATTTAACTGCTAACGCCGAAGTTGAATCTGCTACTAATTCTACTTGTAGATCCGTATATGGTAATCCATGTGCATCAGCTACCGCTTTATATACTATTTTTCCATTTACTACGTTTATCCCCTTCGCTAAAACAGGATTATCTAAAGCAGCTTGGCGATAGCCTTTATTAGCTATTTGCAAACCGTATGGAACTGTTACATTTGACAAGCCCATTGTTGAGGTACGCGCGCAAGCACCTGGCATATTCGCAACTGCGTAATGCACAACACCGTATACTTCATAAGTAGGATTACTATGAGTAGTAATTCGATCAATTGTTTCAATAGAACCCCCTTGATCTACCGCTACATCCACTACAACAGACCCCTTTTGCATCGTTTGAATCATTTCTTTTGAAACTAATTGTGGTGCACGTGAACCTGGAATTAGCACAGCACCAATTAACAAATCTGCTGTTTTCACTGCTTCAGCGATATTGTAGGTATTTGAGGCAAGTGTACAAACACGTCCTTGGAACATATCATCTATTTGACTTAATCGTGTAATATTAACGTCTAAAATTGTTACGTTTGCACCTAATCCTACTGCCATTTTAGCAGCATTCGTCCCGACAACTCCAGCACCTACAATCACTACATTTCCAGGTGCAACACCAGGAATACCACCTAAGAGAACTCCTTTTCCTCCTTTGGAATTTTCTAAAAACTGTGCACCAATTTGTACAGACATTCGGCCTGCAACTTCACTCATTGGCGTTAACAACGGTAAGGCACCTGAATCTAATTGAATTGTTTCATAAGCAATTCCAGTAACTTTACTTTCAAGCAAAGCTTTCGTTAATTCTGGCTCTGGAGCTAAATGTAGGTATGTGTAGAGAATTAGATTCTCTTTAAAATATTTGTACTCCTCCTGAATCGGCTCCTTCACTTTAATCACCATATCAACATCCCAAGCTTCCTTAGTCGATTTAGTAATTTGAGCGCCTACATCTAAATAATCTTGGTCTGTAAATCCACTACCTAGCCCTGCACTCGATTCAATTATTACTTCATGACCACCTTTTTTGTAAGCCACAACACCTGCTGGAGTAATTCCTACTCGATTTTCATTATTTTTTATTTCTTTAGGTACACCAATTATCATTATATTTCCTCCTACCTATTTTTTTATTAGTTTTGGTTTATAACTACAAGTTTCATTTCTGTCATTTCCTCAATTGCATACTTCAGCCCTTCTCTTCCCATACCACTTTCCTTTACGCCACCATATGGTAGATGATCTAAACGGAATGTAGGAATATCATTTATAATGACACCACCTACATGGAGTTTTTGCGTTGCCTGTAAAGCAACATGGATATTATCTGTATAAATACCAGCTTGCAAACCATATTTGGAGTCATTTACTTGATCAAATGCCTCTTGAATAGATGTAAACTTCATAACAGATACGATTGGTGCGAATACCTCCTGACAGGAAACCTTCTGCTCCGTTTTTACATTTAATAGTACGGTAGGTTGTAAGATATTCCCTTCAGATTCTCCACCAGTTGCAATAATTGCCCCTTGCCCCTTTGCTTCTTCAATCCAACTTAATGTTCGTTTTACATCTTGTGGACTAATTAAGGCTGAAACATCCGTTGTAGGATCTAGGGGATCACCAAGTTTCAACTCTTTTGTAGCTGCTACAAATTTATCTACAAACAAATCATACATTTTTTCGTGAACATAGATTCGTTGAACTGAAATACATACCTGCCCTTGGAATGCAAATGCACCGGAAACGACACGTGGAATTAATTTATCAATATTAACATTTTCATCGATAATAACAGCCGCATTAGAACCCAATTCAAGCGTTACTTTCTTAAGACCTGCTTGATTGCGTATGCCAATACCTACAGCGGGGCTACCTGTAAAAGAAATCTTTTTCACGCGATTATCCGTGACTAATTTGTTACCAATTAAAGAACCTGCACCAGTAACGATATTTAACGCACCCTTCGGTAATCCTGCCTCTACTAATAATTCACCAATAAAATAGGAAGTTAATGGTGTTTGACTTGCAGGTTTTAATACAACCGTGTTACCTGATGCTATTGCTGGCCCTACTTTATGAGCTACTAGATTCATTGGGAAATTAAAAGGTGTAATAGCTGCCACGATGCCTAATGGTTCACGAACCGTATAGGCAATGCGCCCGTCTCCACCGGGGGCAGCATCCACAGGAATTGTTTCTCCGTGTATTCGCTTTGCTTCTTCAGCAGCAAATTTATACGTTTGAATTGTACGCTGAACTTCAGCTTTGGCGGTTGAAATAGGCTTGGCTGCTTCTAGTGCTATTAGCTCCGCTGCTTCTTCAGCACGTGCTTCTAATAAAGAAGCTAATTTTTCAAGAATAATCGCACGCTTATACAAAGGCATATTCGCCATCGTTTTACGTGCAGCATCGGCAGCTACTAAAGCTGCTTCTACTTCCTCGACATTTGCCTTCGGTATTTCTGCAATGACCTCGCTACTATATGGAGAGCATAATTCTGTATACTCTGCTGCTTCCACCCAATCCCCATTGATAAATAAATTTTTCCTCATTATAATTACCTCACCTTTCGTATTACAACTTATTTGCCAATACCTGATTCTCTACTTCTTGAATCGCTTTTTCTAGAATATCTAATAAATCTCTTAACTCCTTTTGGCTTATTGATAATGGTGGTGAAAATACAACAATATCTTGAGCATCTAGTACAACAGAGCGACATATTAATCCCAACTTTGCTGCCTCTGTCACTATTTGCGGAGCGAGGAGTCTTCCTTCATAAGAGATTTCTATACCTGCCATTAAACCTAAACCTCTTGCATCTACAATAAATGGATACTTCGCTTGTAATACTTTTAACCCTGCTAATAGCTCTTGACCACGAATTTCTGCATTTGCTACTAAATTATCTTTCTCTATAATTTCAATGTTTTTCAACCCAACTGCACAGGCCATTGGATGACCACTATAAGTGTATCCATGCAATATAGTTCCTTCTGATAACTCAGAAAATTCTTGGTGTATTTTCTCTGAGATCATTACACCACCTAATTGTGCATATCCACTAGTAACACCTTTTGCAAAGCACATCATATCCGGTACCACATTAAAATGTTCCATCGCAAAGAACTTACCCGTCCTACCAAATCCTGTGATAACTTCATCAGTTATCATCAAAATACTGTACTCATTGCAAATTTCACGAATTTCTTTGAAATAATTATCCGGTGCAACATGCACCCCTCCTGCACCTTGTACTGGCTCGGTGATGAAAGCAGCTATTGTTTCTGGACCTTCAGTTTCAATCAAATCACGTAAAGCCTGTATGGAGAAATGATCTACAAATAGAAAATCCGGTGCATTAGAATTTGTAAAATCACGAAATCCTTTTAAACCCGTCGCACTTGTAGCACCTATTGCCACCCCGTGATAAGATCTCGATCTTGAGATAATTTTTTTTCGAGAAGTTTCCCCTTTTAATATCCAATAATGACGAGCCAATTTATAGGCGCTATCATTGGATTCGGAACCACCAGACGTAAAAAATGTAGTATTTAAATCACCAGGTGCTAATTCTGCTAACTTTTTTGCTAATAGAATAGCAGGCTCATTACTAAACGTTGCAAAACAAGAACTGAAGGCTAATTTATCCATTTGTTCCTTCGCTACTTCACCAAGTTCTGTTCTACCATGTCCGATATTCACATTCCAAAGTGAAGACATACCATCAATAACTTTTTTACCTGTAATATCATACAGATAAACACCTTTTCCTTCTGTAAAAATAAATGCCGGTCCATTTTCCGTCTTTACTGGCGAAGTAGGGTGTAGAAAATGCTTTTGGTCTAACCCTTTAAGTTCTTCAATAGAATAATTTCTTTTCATAAAAATACATCCTCTCTTTTAAATATTTTTAAACAATAAGCTTGCCAACTACTAAAATGTGATTTACTTACATCTCGGAAATAAATTAATTTAATTTTCAATTATTTTTGAATACAGGAATTGTTTCGTCGATTTAATTGTTAAGAGAGATTTGTTTTATCAAATAATTTTCCACACTAATAATTTCCCGATTAAAAGTTTTTTTTAGTGTACAAATAATCCTCACTTATTCGTTTGGTTGTACTAGCAGTGCTAGGTTGATTATTCATAAGTGCCATCTTCTCAATATTTATTAAATGGTTTTCGATCGCCTTGTCCGATAAATAGTCATGCGATTCAAAAGACGACATTTATAGAAGTTGCAAAGATTGTTGCATTTCTTGTGTCATTTTTAATGCTAGATTTTGTTTTAAATCTAATACCAATTGCATTAAGCCTACCCCTTTTTCCATAACATTCCTAATCATTCAGCTACCCAAGCTAGAAGCATTATGAGAGACACTATATTAGTTTGAAATGGATATTCCCAAAAGTTAACGATGATTAACTCTCGCTCCACTTAATAATATAATTTGCCAAAACATTAGTTACTTCTACTACGCTATCTAAATGAACACATTCATCTGGTCCATGCATATTTTCTCCAATTGGCCCAAAGCACAATCCTTGTTTTCCGTAATACTGAGTAAATCGTGCATCATTTCCTCCAGCTCTTCCAACCATTATTACTTTATGTCCCATAACATCTTCTGCATTTTCGATGAATAATTTTACAAAAGGGTTCTCAGGATCTTGGTACCATGGCTCCGTTGACCATCCAAACCACTCTATAACAGGTGGATTTTTATCCATCCACTCATCGCCTAAGACAGATTTCATAATCGTGTCTTGTACTAGTTGCTTAATTTCTTCGCGAGTTTCCCCTGGGATAAAACCAATTCTTCCTTCGAGAATCGCTTCCCCTGGAACTGTCGATACCCAGTCCCCAGCTTTTAGTACACCTAAGTTTAAGTGAACGGACTGTCCAGACCCCTTTTCAAATAAATCAAACTTAACATTTTTAGCACGCCATTCACTTAATTCATCCAGCGCACTAAGGATTTTCATCATTTTTGAAATAGCATTTATGCCTTCATGCGCTAAACCAGCATGCGCTGTTCTTCCCTTTACGTACACTCGGAAATACATAATCCCCCCATGACTTATTGTCATATTCAAATTATGTGGCTCTGTCGAAATGTACCCATCTGTTACGAAGCCTTCCTCCAAACATGCTAAAGCTCCGCCTCCACCACCAGCTTCTTCTTCTATTACTGAATGTAGCTGAACATCTCCAGCAATTGGATAACCTAAATCAATTAATGTTTTCAATGCGAACCAATTTGAAATAAGTCCTGCTTTCATATCGGCAGAGCCTCGACCGTATAACTTGTTTCCAATAATATCTCCACTCCATGGGTCCATCGTCCAGTTTGAATATGGTTCTGGAGAAACAACATCTACATGCCCATGAATCGTTAATGACTTACCATTGGAGACACCTTTATGTATTCCGATAATATTTTTTCGGTCTTCAAACGGAATACCTGAATCAATAAACGCTTCATGAGCTGAAACCTTCTCATATTTTGGTTCAATCTCATGCAAAATCAAGTTAAGTTCTTCATATTTTTTTTTCATGTATAATTGCATCTCTTGTTCATTACCAACAACGCTTTTTATACGTACGACATCTTGAATTGTTTTAAATAATTCTTCTTTATTTTCTTCTATATACAGTCGAATTTTTTCTTTCAAAGCAATCACTCCTTTATTTACTTCTTGTGTCATTAAAAAGAGGAAGATTATCTAAGAGATTCTCATCCTCTAAATAGTTAATTCAAGACTTTAATCTTATCTTCATTAAAAATCTCTTTATCTAATGACTCCAAGTCATCAATAGAGTCCATGCTTCCAAGTTCTTTTTTAAAGAATCTTGTTATAAACAGCATGTAAATGATTCCGATTATAAGCCAAAAGATTCCACCTATAAATGCATCAGCGTGTAAATGATACCAAAGAACTCCAGTAGCTAATGCTCCGAAAGAAGGCATAATTAAGTACTTAAAGGTTTCACTGCCTGATCTCCTTTTCTGACGAATATAGAAATGAACAATAACAGATAGGTTAACGAATGTGAATGCAATTAATGCCCCAAAGTTAATGACTGAAGCAATTAATTCTAAATTTGGTCCTATTGCAAATAATGATACGATTCCCGTCAAAACAATCGTAAAAACAGGCGTTCTAAATTTAGGGTGTAAGTATCCGAAAGTCTTTTTAGGAAGTACACCATTTCTGCCCATAACAAACAGCAAACGAGAAGCACTTGCATGAGATGCAAGTCCTGAAGCTACAGTAGCAGCGAAAGCTCCTGCAATGAAAAGCAGTTGGAATAACTTCCCTCCTACATATAAACCAATTTCCGGCAATGTATCATCTACATTTTCGAACACAGAAACATCCGGGAATAATGCTTGTGTAAAATAAGAAGCAATAAAGAAAATACCCCCACCGATTAAAACAGTTAGAAGGATTGCTCTAGGAACTGTTGATGTATCCTTTGCTTCTTCCGTATACATTGTTATTGCGTCGAAACCTATAAACGAGAAAGCTACTACTGTTGCCCCAGTTAAAACGGCTATTAATTTCACATTTTCATGTGATAGTGGATGAATCGTGAATAAAGTACCATTTCCCATACCGTGATAAAGTTGTACAGAAGCAAGTATTATGAAGATACCTATTAAACAAATCGTGAAAACAACGAGTATAAAGTTTAAGCTGGATGTTGATTCCATACTATAAGCATTAATTGCAGTAACTACAATGACATAAGCAAAAACCCAAATCCAAACAGGTACATTCGGAAACAGAGATTCCATATATATTCGAATAATTAATGCATTAACTAAAGGTAATAATAAATAATCTAATAACGATGCCCATCCTACGAGGAATCCTAGGTGAGACCCCATTGTTTCCCGGGTGTATGTATATGCTGAACCAGCAGCCGGGAATACCTGTACCATCTTTCCATAACTAATCGCTGTCAATACCATTACTAACAAGGCGACAAAATACGCCATTGGTACTACACCATTTGTTAATTTTGATACAATTCCAAACGTATCAAAGACCACTGTAGGCGTCATATATCCTAATCCCAGTGCAACAATTGACCAAACACCTAATGACCTTTTGAGCGTAGTGTTATCTGTCATTCATCCATCCCCTTTACATATTTTTAGCTGCTTCATTAATGTTTTAAACTGCGACTAATCAATCTGATCTGTATTGAGCACTAGTGGTTTATGCTTAAGACCTTTTGTCATAAATAATAAATAAATAACACCAATTCCTAACCAAACACTACCAAGAACAATCGAATAAACATCTAGGTTGAAAAGCAAACAAGTTGTAAGTACTGCTCCGATTAATGGAAAAATCAAATAGAAGATAATCCCCTTTAAGGAGCGTTCTTTTCGCTTACCGTAATATAAAAAAACAACGGATAGATTCACAGCAGTAAATGCAAGTAGGGCGCCAAAGTTAATGAAAGACGCGACAATGGTTAGACTTAAAAACAATGAAGATAATGATAAAAGACCAATTAATAAAATGTTGTTAACCGGGGTTCTCGTTCTTTTATTTAGTTTTCCAAAAAAATTTTTAGGTAATTGTCCATCTCTTCCCATTGCGTATAATACACGTGCAGCACTTGCTTGAGATGCGGACGCGGAACCAAATACAACCACTGCAGTTTTTGCTAGGAATGCTGCTTGTAAGGCATTCCCGCCTACTAGGAATATAATTTCATAGGAAGCAGAATCAGCATCTTTAAAACTCGTATAATCTGGCCAAACATTATGTGCAAAATAAGATACGACTACAAAACATAATCCACCAATTATTGTTACTAAAGATATTGCACGCGGTATGTTTTTCTCCGGATTTTTTACTTCTTCTGAAAAAGTAGAAACTGCATCAAAACCGAGGAAAGAGAAACATAATAGTGCAGCACCAGCAACTATATACTTAAATGACTCCTCGGTATTAATAAAGGGATCAAGGTTAAATAAAATGCCAGTCCCGGTTCCAGTTACTATTGATTTAACTGATAAGATGCAAAAGACAATTATAAATAATACCGATAAGCCTGTTACAATCATGTTGATATTTGCGCTTAACTTTACACCTCTAACATTTACAAACGTCACAAGAATTACTAATGTAAGTATCCAAACATACTGTGGAACTTCAGGTATAGCAGCTGAGAAGAAAATACCAAATAGTAAAAAGTTAACCATTGGGATCAAGAGATAATCCATTAAAATTGCCCATCCCACTAAGAAACCAACATGAGAATTAATAGCTTTTTGCGCATAGGTATAGGCAGATCCCGCAATGGGGTACGCTTTTGCCATTTGACCATAACTATGAGCCGTAAACATCATCACAATTAATGCAAGTACATACGATCCAGCGACCATACCATGAGATATTTTAGAGGCTATGCCGTATGTGCTAAACACTGTAGTTAAAGCCATAAAGGCCGTCCCAGTAACAACAACAGACGTTAAAGAAAGCGATCTAGACAAATTAACTGGATGTTTCATTTTTTTCACTCCTCGAATAGTAATAAAAAAATCTTCCCGGTAAAATGATCAATTAACTAAAATAGTAGGATAGTAGACTGATTCACTATAAACAACTTCACCATCCATAATTGTTAACAAAACTTTCGTTTGAAGAATTTCTTTATTTTCTACTTCAAAGAGGTTTTTATCTAGTACAATAATATCTGCTAATTTTCCAACTTCTAATGTACCCAAATCTTTTTCTCTGAATGTGCTGTATGCTGAACCTTTTGTATACGCTTTCAACGTTTCTGCGAGTGTTATCTGCTCTTGACTATTCCACTCATAATCACCAGTAAAGTCTAGTCTCGTAATCGCATGGAAAATTTCTTTAAAAGGATCTAATGTTGCTATTGGATAGTCTGTACCAAGAGCAATATACTCGACTGCGTCGTATAACGTTTTACATAAATACGTATAAGGGTCTTTTTCTTTACCGACACGCAAAGTATGACTTTCTTTTGGCATCAATGCTAGATGAGAAGGCTGTACAGATGGAACAACCCCCAATTCTTTAAATCTCTTAATATCTGTCGGATGAATCACTTCAATATGCTCTAGCGCATGTCGTGAATCTCTCACACCATTATCCATCCTTGCTGCTTCAAATATATCTAGAGCAAGCCTAACTGCGCCATCACCAATTGTATGGAAGCGAATTTGAAATCCTTCTTTGTCCGCTTTTGTCACCCAGTTTTTGATTGTTTCTACAGGAAAAGCAGTACTCCCTCGTGTTATAGGTTTGTCTAAGTAAGGATCTAACATGTATGCGGTATGTCCAGTTACAACGCCATCAATAAACTGCTTAAGTCCTGCAAGCTGTAATTTTTCGGAATTGTACTTTTCACGCAAGCTTATCGCTCTATCTATATCATCATTTAACTCAGGGTAAAGATGAATTCGAGTCGTAAGTTTTCCAGCTTCATCATATGCCTTATACATATCGAAACTATTTAACTTATCAAAACTACTTGCAAACAAATCATTTACTGATGTAATGCCTAATTGAGCTGATTTTTTTAAGAACTCTTCAAACAATTCTTCTTTCCGTTTATCCGGAAATGCGAGAGCAATATCCACAACTAAATTCATTGCTGTTTCAAGAAGAATTCCTGTGATTTCATTATTTTCATCTTTTTGAATCGTACCATTAGGAGGGTCTTCAGTTTCATTTGTAACCCTAGCATTTTCAAGTGCTAAACTATTAACCCACGAATAATGACCTTCTGCGTGGAAAAGAATAATCGGGCGATTAGGAACTACTTTGTCTAAAGAAAAACGTGTCGGCAAGCATTTCTCTGCCCAATTTGTATGATCCCATCCATAACCTATAATCCACTCATCAGCATGCACGTTTTCCGAGAATTGCTTTACTAAACTAGCAACTTCTTCTTCCGAATGAGCATCCGATAAATTGATACTTGCATGCGAGAAAAGACTACCAAACATGAGATGAAGGTGCGCATCATGAAATCCTGGCATAATGAGTTGGTTGCCATAATGATATTCCTTCGTGTCTAAACCTATAAATGGTTTTATTTCCTCCATCGAACCTACCGCAATGATTTTGTTACCTTTAATCGCAATAGCAGCTGGCTTTGCTTCATTTTCTAAACCTGTAAATACTGCTTCACTCGAAATAACTTTGTCAGCGATAACCATTTATAACGCCTCTCTTTACCTAAGATTTACTTCTAATGGAACTCTTATAACAATCGATTGAAAGCGCTTACATAACTAAAGAAGTTAAATAATCGCGATAAACAATGGGCATCCACTGTTCGCCTATTAAAATAGGCGAACATAACGGACAAAAGACTCATACTAATTTAAGCTTGTAAACTGGATTTTTCCATTCCAAAAGTGTTGCATATTCTAATGACTCAACATCCCCAGGTAAATAGCCTGGCATTACTTTATTTAATACGTATCCGTTTTTCATTTGGAATGTTAATACAGGATCATATATTTTCCCTTTCATTACCTCTAGTGCATACTCATCTGCACTCATCCGCTCAGCATATTTATAGTAAAAAGGTATACGACCACCTACTAAGATACTTTCTAAGTTAAGTTTCTCACATATTCTTTTTCGGCCATCATACAAATGACGTCCCAATTGTAACCCTCTAAAATCTTCGTGTACTCCAATTTCAATACCATATAGGTTTCTACCATTAGGGTTATGATTTCGAATAAATCCTAAATCACAGATTTGAAAATATGAGTGACTATCTCCGTAATCTTCAAAATTTACAATTAGACTTAAAGCGGTTCCTACAATTTTACCGTTATATTCTAGACAAATTTGACCTTCTGGAAACAACTCAATCTGACTTTCAAAATGCTCATATTTTAATGCCATATCAGGTCCGAAACACCTCATAGAAAGTGCGGCAACTTCAGCAAGATCCTCTTTTAAAATATTGCGGACAACTATTTCTTGTCCATTATTTTTTAAATTTACTTGAGACATAATAAATTCACCCTCTTATTTTATTGGAATTAAATTAAAGTTTATTACTTTATTAATTGTGTAGACTGTCTCCCATACATTCTTTAGAAACTATGTATGGGAGACATGGAGAATGTAGATAAGTCTACTACAATATATATAGTTACCTAGATTAGTAACATTTTTTATTATTTTAAATAAATCGATACAAACTTCTTCTCCAAGTACTCCTCAAGTCCGTACCAACCGCCTTCTTTCCCCATTCCACTTTCCTTCATACCACCAAACGGAGCTTGTACAACCACTGGAGCTGGATCATTAATACCAACAATTCCGAACTCTAAAGCACGCATCATTCGTAAGCCTCGACCAATGTCTCGCGTATAACAATAAGCTGCAAGACCATATTCAGGATGGTTTGCTCTTTCAACTACCTCTTCTTCCGTCTTAAATGTATAAATTGGTGCAACTGGTCCAAATGTTTCTTCTGTTGTAATCTTCATATTATCGCTTGCATATTGAATAACTGTGGGCTCAAAGAAGTAACCGCTTCCATTATTTAATGTAAATACATTACCACCCGCAATTACTTTACCATCATGTTTCACAGCGTCTTCTACTTGACTTTTCACTTTTTCAAGAGCCACTTTATTAATTACTGGACCGACATTTACGCCATCTTCTAATCCATTTCCTACAACTAATTTAGATACCTTTTCAGCTAACTTTCCTGAGAATTCATCAGCTACAGTTTCTGCTACGTAAATCCGGTTGGTGCTGATGCAAGTTTGACCTGAGTTAATAAACTTAGACACTAAGATACCATTAACTGCTGCGTCAATATCAGCATCCTCAAACACAATATACGGTGCGTGTCCACCAAGCTCCATTGATATTTTCTTCACTGTATCAGACGAATCACGGATAAGTTTTTTCCCCACACGCGTCGAGCCAGTAAATGTGATTTTACGAACGTCTGGGTTACTCGTCATCTCGTTTCCAATTTCTTCAGCTGGGCCAATTACCAGGTTTGCAACTCCAGCCGGTAGTCCAACTTCATGAAAGCATTCGAATACTTTTATCGCCGAAAGAGGAGTTAAGTCAGCCGGTTTTAAAACAATCGTACAACCTGCAGCAAGTGCAGGTGCAATTTTTCTTGTAATCATCGATAACGGGAAATTCCATGGTGTAATAGCTGCACATACCCCAACAGGTTCGCGAATTACCATTAAGTGTTTATCAGCTGCAGATGCAGGAATTGTTTCCCCATAAATTCTCTTAGCTTCCTCTGCATACCATTCTAGATAGCCGATCGCACCTGCTACTTCACGAGTAGCATCTGGTAAAGGTTTACCATTTTCAAGTGTAATTGTTTCAGCTAATTCTTTTGTTTTTTCTTTCATCAATTGAACCACTTGAAACAGGTAGTTACTGCGCTCATTTCCAGTTGTCTTACCCCAGAATTCAAATGCTCTCTTCGCACTTTCGATTGCTTCTTTAGTTTCAGTTTTACCACCTGTAGCAACAGTTCTAATTATTTCTCCTGTCGCAGGATTTGTTACATCTAATTTATTTCCTGTATCTCGCCATTCACCACTTATATAAAGCACTAGAGAACCTCCCCTTTTTTTACTATAACCACCACTACTCAACTTACTTTATAGGAATAGTTTAGTTGCGTGTATTTTTAAAAGCAGTAATCGAATCGTCTATAATTTGAATCATTTTTTCAATTTCTTCTTTGTTAATAATAAGCGGTGGCGCAATTGCCACAATTTGGTTATATGCTCCAAGCGCTCTTAATATTAATTGGCGATTGAAACATGCGTCAACTACCGCGTTTGCTGGGAAAACAGTTGGATCAAACAATTTTCCACTTGTTGGATCTTCATAAAGTTCAAATGCAGCCAACAGACCAATTACTCTGCAATTTGTTACAATACTATGTTTTTCAGCTAAGTAATCTAAACCTTTTTTAAGTTCTTTCTCCATTTCGTTTACGTGGTCAATAATATTATCACGCTCTAGTATTTCAATGTTTTTCAGTCCAATCGCACAAGCAGTCGGATGGCCACTATATGTGAAACCATGTGGGATAACAGCATCGAAGTTAGCAATTGTTTCTCTAATTTCATCATTCATCATGACCCCGCCAAGTTGCGAATAACCACTCGTAATTCCTTTTGCAATTGACATCATATCAGGGACAACATTCCAGTTGTTTACACCAAACATTTTCCCCGTACGACCAAATCCACAAATAACTTCATCTGCCATGAAAAGGATATTGTGCTCGTCACAGATTTTACGAACTGCTTCTAAGTAACCTTCTGGTGGAATATTAACTCCGCCCGCACCTTGCACAGGTTCAATAATAATTCCGGCAATCGTCTCCGCACCTTCTCTTTCAATTGTTCCACGGATAGAATCTGCATAGTTCGGGTCACTTTTATCACCTAACTCGCTGTTTAATAGGTGGGCTGTTGCACGAACAACTCCGTCTATATTTGATGATGCGAACTTGTGGTATGCTGCAAGACCAGTAGCTGTTTGCGCTCCTATTGTTACACCGTGATAAGCATTCGTTAGCGCAATAATCTTTCTTTTTTCTGATTTCCCTTTAAGCTCCCAGTAGAAACGAGCTAATTTAATTGCTGTATCATTTGATTCTGACCCACCAGAAGTGTAAAATACACTATTTAAATCTCCTGGTGCTAACTCAGCTAATTTTTCAGCAAGTAGAATGGATGGTTCATTTGAGAATCCTTTAAATGATGATGCATACGCGAGGGTAGATAATTGACTATTACCAGCATCTGCAAGTTCTTGATTCCCATGTCCTAAGTTCACGTTCCAAAGCATTGACATCCCGTCGATGTATTCCACATCATCCGTACTTGTAACTGTAACGCCTTTACCTTTAACAAAGATAATAGGCGGTCCATTGTCAATTAAAGCCTTCGGATTTGTAGCTGGATGTAGCAAGTGCTTTTTGTCCAGTTTAGCTAACTCTACAGTTTTTGATTGTTGAGTAATTTTAGTTGTCATTGATAAAACCTCCATTTATAAATTAATAATTTGCGATTGGATGGACACACTCTGGTATCAACTAACTTCAAACTGAAAAATACAGTTTAGATCCAATTTTTCAACTATTCTTAATTATGAAAATATTATATCTTTACATTTTTATAATGTAAATTATAATATTTATATGACTTCCATATATTTTATGAATACTAAAAGGAGGAGTTATCAAAATGAACCTTCATCGTTTACATTGTTTTATTACAGTAGTTGAGGAAGGTAGCATTACAAAAGCTGCTACTGCACTGCAAATGACTCAACCCCCCTTAAGTATTTTAATTAGAAAATTTGAACAAGAATTAAATGTCACTTTGTTTAATCGTTCAGGTAGATCTCTTGAATTAACACCAAGTGGAGTATTTTTATATGAAAAAGGAAAAGAATTACTTGATTTATCTGAGAATACGGAGAAGAAATTAGTCGAGTTTCATGAAGGAATTAGAGGTACTGTGAAATTGGGTTGTACTACTTCAGCAAATCTATTTATTTTGCCAAATGTCTTAAAAAAAATTCAAAAGGAAACTCCTAACATAGTTACACATGTTCGCGAGGGTAATACATCATATATTTTAGAAGAACTAAGAAGTCATAAAATAGATATTGGAATTGTCCGAACTTCAGTGAGAGCGGAGGACATCCATACTTCAACACTACTAACAGAACCTTTACTTTTAGCTCTTCCACCCAACCATCATCTATGTGAAAAAGATTCAATTGATATTGCAGACTTGAAAAACGAACGATTTCTTTTAAATACAACATCTTATGGATCAGGTGTTGCTGATGATGTGATCGAGGCATGCCAAAAAAGTGGATTTACGCCTAATGTCGTTTACTGGGGGACAGAAACATTACCAACACTTATGATGGTAATGAAAAGCGCAGGAATTTGTTTTGTACCTAGCTGTTTCAAGCTACTTAATTCTCCTGATTTACCGGTACTTAGACCACTAGCAAATCCAGTGTTACAAACAAAACTTAATATAATTACACTTAAGGATCGTTACATGACATCAATTTCCAAACGATTTCTTGCGATTACCGAAGAGGTTGCAGAGAAAATGGCAAGCATTTCCAATGATTAATCTGACTACTCCCACAGCTAAAGCAGTGGGGTTCTTATGTACTTAAGAGAAGCGTTACAAAGCTCTCCACAGATGGTGTTGCCATGTCCCGTGTACAACATCTTTGATTTATCTTCTGTTCCATAAGACTTTCTTATTTACACAACCGATGTTGTGTTGGCAATAAGTTTTAACGAAGGCAGGTAGCGGAATACCCCTTACTTGATTTGTTTGATACCCATGCTAAGAGGGAATGTTTTCTTTACTTGTTTCAAGCCTTCTATATGTTGATTGTGTAACTCTAAAAAGGTAGTAAACGTTTTATTGCATAAGTCTTGATTAGTTTGATTTTTAGGACATACAATTAAAAAATACCTCTCAAATTGTTGGCTACTTCTTCAATATCTAAATCTAAATACTGTGTGGTTACCGCTAAATCACTATGTCCTAACGCTTTACTAATTAACGCGACACTTGCCCCTTTTTCTAGTAAACTCTCTGCATATGCCCGTCTAATTGCGTGTGCATTGATATTTTTCAATCCATATCGTTTAGCATATTTATTTAACTGTTTAGAACTCGCACAATTAGATGATTTATTAGTATTCATAGCCAGACCATTTTGTGTAATAAATACATTATGATTACCTGTGCCGAAATGATTTCTAACACCATCATTTAATTTGATTAAAACTTTTAATATTGCAGCTACTTCTTCATCAATTGGCAGCTTTAAAAATTTGTGATTCTTCAAAGCTAAACCATCTAACTTTAAAAATAAATTATCAAAATCAATATGACGTTCACGTAGTTCACCTAACGTACTAATACGAATTCCCGTTTTATACATTAACTTAATGGCTGCAGCATCACGAAAACCAATAAAAGTTGTTTGGTCAATTAGATGCAATAGCTTATCAATGTCCGATTCTTTCGCCCCTTCTTTAACCTCTTTATCCACTTTAATATGGATAATCGCCCAGATGCGGTCTTTAATCCAACTGTTATTATAGAACTTGCTTAATACGGCTTTAATTGATTTTAAACGAATCAACTTTGTTCGCGGCGAAACTTCTAATACATCTAAATAATGATAAATTGATTCTACTGAAATATCCTCAACGTACTGTAAACGATTAACCGTCATAAATTGATTAAAAATGTATTCATAGCTTTCAATAGTACGTTGCCGATGCCCCACAATTTGCATTTGTTTAAATACCGTTTCCAATGCTGCAGCTACTGTAATAGCATCGCGAACGTCCTCATACTGTTTTGTGGGCAGTACAACCACATCACCACTTACTGCAAATACACCATGCTTTCTACTTTTAGACAAAACAAAAAAACCTCCACTTTCATTACTGAATTTGAAGGTCTACGAATAGTTAAAATATGTAGGGATAAGAAAAGGGATATTCAACAAGAGATCAACTCCCGTTCAATATCCCTAGTCTGTTAAATCGTTGATATGACTACGTTTGTATCCACTTTATGTATGGAGACGACAGGTGTCGAACCCGAGTCTAGAAACGCCAATACTTCAGCTTCTACGAGTGTATCTTGCCTATTCATCCTATATCCTCCAATCCCCACTCCAATCAACTTATAAATATGGCATACGTTTTACAAATATCTTCCCTACCTATTATATAGAATAGGCAAAAAGTAAAAATAGATTCCTTTTTGCACTATTGACTAATTGATAACCTCCCCTTCTGGTAACTTCCCATCCTTAATCCACTCTTCTACAAAACGGTTAAAGAACTCAGGGTTCGCTAATGAGACACCGTGGCCGATGTTCGATAGCACAACACCTTGACAATTGGGATTGCTATTCACAAGTTGGATCGCAGATTTTTTCATGTTGCCCTTCTCTTTTTCACCGACAGTTACTAAAATGTTACATTGGGCTTTTGAAAAATCATGCGGGATTGTAAAAGACATATTTTCTTGCAATATTTTAATTAGGGTATCTAATTTCATCTTTGAACTATCTTCATAATATTGCTCAAAATATTCTTGATCTACATATAACGTTTTAGCTTGAAGCTTGGCGAATGATTTATTTTTTATTAAGGGAAAAGTTAATTTTATCAATGGTCGAATCCATTTTTCTGCAATTGGGGAAGGTGTCACTAAAGCACTGTTGATGATGGCAAAATCTATTAATTGCGGTTTTAAACTAACCATTTGAATAGCAATTTGTGCTCCTAATGAAAAACCGACTACTATGACACGTTTATTTTTTGCTTTTTCTTCTATTAAGGATAAGAGCTTTTTTGCACTATCTTCAATTGAAAAATCAGAGGTATTATTAGCCTCTTTATCTATTAATTCTGGTACTACGCAATGATAATCGGAAAAGTATTGGACTTGTTTATCCCACATCCACCCTCCAACACCACCCCCATGAATCAACAGTATGAGTGGCTTATGTAGATCTCCGTACTCCTTATAATGCATTACCACACCTTCTTTCTTCATTCTTGTATTTCTCGGGAAATAATTAGATTATTCTAGCATTTTTATTCACTGTATTTATTTTACTATTTATAGTGTCATATTTATAGTTTCTGCTGCATATATAATACTTGAAAAACATTTTGCATTTTTGATGAAGCATTGTGGCTCTTGGGATTGAGGAAGAAAGACAAAAAAATAATAAACATGGAGGTCATACAGATGGAACAAAACAAAACGAACGAAGCAAAAGAATTAGTTAAAGCCATTAACCCTTCCAGTTTAGACGATTTTCCCCTCTCACCAATTAGTGGTTTATATGCATGGAGCGAACAGCTAATCAGTGAGGAACTTCGCCTCGACGTAGACGGATACTACCCACAAATGGTAGCAAGCGGAACTATTATTTCAAACATGTCTTCTACTATTCATTGGATTGCTAAGTTAACAGCTAATGGTCCAGATACTTGGACAGGCAATATTCGAAATAAATACCTAGATGACATACAATCATTTCCTTATACAAATGTAAAAATACAGGTAACACGCGGTTCATTACCTGAACAGCATACTGCCGAAGTCACGTTTCTGATTGGAGGGGAGACAGACAGAACTAGCACGTTCAAGTTTCAATCTCCTTACTTCCATCCTGTGGAATTTGAATTTGATGCTGAAGAAGGTACAACACCAGTTACAACCTATCAAACGCACGCTCATCCAGACAAGCCTACATCTTTGCCGGATGAAACTTTAACAATACCAGAAGTTTTTAAACGCACTGGGTTTGATGTGAAAATATCAGAAGGTAATAATATTGTTTCCAAAGATTATACAGGGGCTGATAAAAAGTGGAACACTCAAGAGATGCATGATGCCATGCAAGTATATTGGTCACACTTTGATAATAAGCCCCAATGGTCCATGTGGACATTCTTTGCAAATACGGAAGCTGAAGAAGGCCATGGTCTGGGCGGTATTATGTTTGATAGCATAGGTCCGAATCATCGCCAAGGGACCGCCATTTTTAATAATTCATTTATTGCCGATCCACCTAAAGGTGACCCCGCTCCTGAAGCTTTTGTACAGCGATATCGTTTTTGGTGTGCTTGCCATGAGATGGGACATGCTTTTAATCTTCTGCACTCTTGGCAAAAACATCTAGGTCATCCTTGGGAACCTCTGGAGCGCCCTCTTATCCCAGAACCAAAGGCCCTAAGCTTTATGAATTATCCTTACAATTTTGATAGTAAGGCTGGTGGCAAGGAGTTCTTTAAAAACTTTGAGTATCGTTTTAGTGATCAAGAACTATTGTTTATGCGACACGCACCTGAGCGCTTCGTACAAATGGGTAATGCTGACTGGGCTGTAGATCATGGTTTTGAGCAACCGATCATTTCTATTCATCCTTCTTTTAATCTTGAATTGAGGGTTAACCGGAAATCACCCATATTCCAATGGTTAGAACCTACAGTTATTGAAATCAAACTAACTAATACTTCGAATCAACCTCAGTCAATCAATAAACATTTATTGTCCGATTTATACGGAATGACTGTAATGGTAAAAAAAGATGGAAAACAAGGACGACGATTACTACCTCATGTTCAATATCTATGGAACATAGAGAACAAAGTAATTATGCCTGGTGAATCACTGTACGAAACCATTTTCGCTTCCGTAGGGAAAAATGGCTGGTTAATTGATGATCCAGGATTCTATAACATTCAAGTAGCTCTGCAAATAAACGGCAATAACATCGTATCTAACAACTTAAGGCTACGAGTTTTACCACCTACCGGATACGATCAGGAATTCCTTGCTCAAGACTTTTTCTCTGAAGAAGTCGGCCGTATCCTTGCATTTGACGGCAGTCGTTTTTTTGAAAAAGGAAACGATATCCTTCGTGAGGTAACCGAAAAACTTAGTGACCATGCTGTTGCTCTTCACGCTCATATCGCTCTTGCTAAACCATTGGCGTTCGATTATCAATTCCTTGATTTCACAGGTGACTCAGATACTAGAGGTAAAATCAAAATAATACCTGCCCAACCAGATGAGGCACGTAAACAGTTTACTTCTGCGTTAACAGAGCACAAACAAATTGCTGCTAAAACACTTTCCAATATAGACTATCATGAATATATGGGAACATACAGTGAATTTCTAAGTAGCCAAGAAGAAAACAAGGAAGCTGCAGAGGTACAAAATGTCCTTTATCAAACGCTGTCTGAACGGAATGTTCTAGACAGTGTATTACAAAACATCAAAAATCGCCGTGAAAACTATGAACAAAAGGAAAATGAATTTTCTACGAACATATAATATTTCCACCTAAATAAGCCGCTTTCAATCTAAATACAAATAGAAAACCGTCATTTCGAAAAAAGGTTGATCGAAATGACGATTTTTTGTTTGATTTTAAGTTTGATCATTTTTTCAAAATCTTCAATTTCAACATAAAGATCTAATAAAAAATATATAAATATGTTAAAAAAATATAAAAATGTAATTTAAATGTAAATTATAGTATAATGAATATTCATAGTGCTAGTTAAAAGTATTCTTAACAAAAATATAAAGGTGGTTATAAATTTGAAAAAGCTCATATACACAGGATTGACGGCAGCGATGGTATTGTCTATTGGTATGCCAGCTACTCTTGCATCAGATTACATACCGACGACAGATGACTATAAGGTAAAAAGTATTGAAGTACCTATAGAGGACGTTTTAGATACATCGTTATATGCAACTAATCCAACTAATACAAGCATACTATCTAAAGATTTCGCTACATCAAAAACAACAGGAAAGGTTTTATCTATCGGACAATACGTTGATTTAACCAAAGTAATTCCCGCTAAATCGAAAGTTGTTAGCATCACTATCTATTGTCCAACTGATACAAGAGTGACACAATCTCAATTTACTACAATTGACAACTATCTTATTAGCTATGACGGTAGTCCATCATCTGCTACTGTAAAGTTTCAGAAAACTGATAGCCCAACATCTACTAGTAAAACAACATTTTTTAAAGATACGGATGCTAATGTTAAGTGGTTCGTTCAGTTAGAAGGAACTATTCTTAAACAACAGACAGGCATGGATGGGTTCACCGTATTCGGTAGCAAAATGATAATAGAATATAAATAAAACTTTTAAAAACGGCACTATGAGACCTAATTAAATAAATGATGCTGCAAGTTTTACGTTAAATGTCTAATTACGATCAACACTGACATTACCCTAGCTTTTTGTCTACCCTGCATACAGTGCGAAGTAGACAAAAAGTAAAAAAATACTTCAAATGCTTATAATTTGAAAGGGATGTAATACAGTTATGAAAATAACTAATTTATCGCAAATACAATCTAACCCTGTATACTCAATGAATAAAAATAACTCTATAAAAAGTGATCAGTCTCATTTAACAGAAGAATATGTATATTCTAAGGAAAGTGTTCAGACTTCCGAACTACTATGCAACTATACGCCAAATGAAGTAGGAATGAAGTCGGATGTCAATCTGGTTTCATTCAAAGGAAGTCGTTCATTAAATACACCGAATTGGGACATCATCCCGACGAAAGGCATGAAAGTTCCCCCGCAGGATGTAATAATCAGCCAACTCAAAGCATTAGCTGAAAAATATGTGCGAAATACAAATCGAAACGCCATAGAGGGCTTTCATTACGAGAAAAATAAATTACACGCACAATATATTTCTTCCGTATCCCCTGACCGAAAAACGCTTCACAAACAAGCGATGCAAGCAATAAAAAAATTCGAATCAGAGGAAACAACACAGATAGGCCCGAGGACGCTTGTGGATTATTTGATTAAACACGACAATATACAAACGGAAACAAATAAAAGTCTTGTGGCAAGTGGCATGTTGCGTCCAATTAACAATTCTTTAGGAGGTTATGAATATGATGTCGTCGTTGAGGGGATCACGGTACTAGGAACCGTAAATGGACAATGGTCTTACGGAATGACGCCAGCCGAAAAACAAAAATCAGACGAGTTTTATCAGCTCTATTGGTCATTTGTAGATGAAGCAAAAAATGAATTAGAATGAGTTCCTCTATAGGTGTTTGGACACCCGCTGAAAAGTATCATAAATTCGCATTAATCTCACCAGCTATAGAGATGGAAGACTTCTATACCTGTCGCTCTTATTTACTGAAAGAAGTTAAAGACAAACTAGAATAGCAGAAGATGAAATTGAAGCAAAAGAGTTTTCAATTCAGAATCGCCAATCTCAAAGCCATCAATTAATTAATGGCTTTGAGATTTATATTATAGCTTTAGAGTAAAGATGAATGATAAAAACCATTTAATAATATTCCGTAAGAAGCTAACTCTCCATTCGTTTTTTTTTACTTATGTTCGTCCCAAAAGTCCTTACTAAAACTCGTATTTGCTTGATATTTCCCAGCTGGTTTGGCAATATCTGAACCCCGCAAAATCGTACCTTTTCCAAACTTTTGCTCGATTTGATCAACAAGTTTAATGATTGGTTCATCTTTTACATGCTCTTCGAAGTTAAATAACGTTAGCTGCTGTGTCGTTTCTTTAATATCACTGACATTCGATACGGTAACGCCCAGTAATCGTACAGGTTCCTCATCCCAATGCTTATTAAATAGATACCAGGCATGCTCAACGATATCCTCTTTCGAATGAATCGCGTTATTGATGGACTTACTCCGTGTACACGTCTCCCAATCAGCAGAACGAATCATGATACTTACAGTAACCCCAGCAAGTTTCTTGGCCTTTAATCTGTCTGCTACCTTTTCAGAAAGTGTTGATATTATTTTAAATAATTCATCTCTATCTGTTGTATCATGAGAAAGTGTTGTTGAATTCCCTACACTTTTCGTATCGTATATTGCTTCTGGATCGACAGGTCTATCATCTTCGCCATTTGCCTTTTGCTTCATACGTAGACCATTAATGCCAAAGTTTTGTTTTAATAAATATTCATCAGCTACGGCTAATTCTCCAATTGTTCGGATACCTAAATTCCCCAATTTCTCCGATGTACTTTTGCCAACCCCATGCATCTCAATTACATTCATCGGCCACAATATTGTTGGAACATCACGCTTTCGAAGTATTGTAATACCCATTGGCTTTTTCATATCACTTGCCATTTTCGCCAAAAATTTATTCGGTGCTATGCCGATTGAACAAGGGAGTTGCAGTTCGTTCCAGATTCTATCTTGCATATTTTGTACGTGTTGCAATACATGTTGGCCTTCGACTATAGGAAGTTGCAAATATCCTTCATCGATTGAAACTGGTTGGAGAATTTCGCTATACTCTTTTAACAAATTAAAAAAAGACTTGGAGGCAGCTCTATATCGTTCGAAATTAGGAGGTAGTACAATTAGCTCCGGGCACTTTCGCCGCGCCTCCCCGACATTCATAGTTGTATAAACACCACTTGCTCTTGCTTCGTAGCTACACGTAATAATAATACCTCTACGCTCTTTAGGATCACCTGCTATTGCTATTGGTTTCCCTTTTAATGAGGCATCGTAAATTTGTTCGACAGAGGCATAAAAGCAATTAAGGTCAATATGTAAAATGATTCTTCCTTTATTCATATTTTATCACCTCATTTTACTAACCAAAGTTTCTTCAGAATTCTTAGCAGTCCTTTTATATTTCCTTAATCATAACATGTATGCAATCTTGCAGCTTCTACAGCCAAATTGGATTTGTTGTATAAGATTGTACGCTATTCTTTTTAGACTTGAATCGTGGTGCTTTATTCTGTTTTTCGAAGAATCGAGTAAACGAATCAGCAAGGTTTTTGAGTGCGGATTGAATCGCAATGTTGTCTACTTCTTTTAACCATACTAACTCTTTCTTTAGTTGTGTTAATTGAGAAGAAACCCTTTGACCAGTTTCTTTGTAAGCTTCATTCCATTGTGCCAAAAAGTGATTGAATACAAAGCGAGAACAACCAATTGTTTTAGCAATCAATGTTTCTTGTTCTTTGTTTGGATTGATGCGTTGTATGCTTTATTGACTAACATTGATTCCATCTCAACACAAGAACGTTTGTTTCTATTTTACCACAATGTCATCGTTTTTGGCTATCGCCAACCGACATTTATCTCCCACTTACTCATTAGCTGTGACCTTCACATTCCTTGAAGCGGGCGTCTACTGTCGGAAATGATCAAATCCCAAAACTATCTAATTTTATTTTTGACTTACTATTTTTTTGGTCAATAAAAATTAAAAAACTGAGAGTATTCAATTCAATGAAAACTCTCAGCTTTTTGGTTATATTATTCTAGTTTATTAATCATTCGATGGTCTTTTTTCTACTTCTCCTTTATATTTGAAAACAAGATTTTATCTCTATTTGTTTTGGTCAGATAAATGATCAAACTTAAAATTATAATTAGAAAGATTGCGCTCGTTCCGATAGTACCTAGACCAAGACCACCATCTGCACGAGACTGTGACAAGTAGTCACCGAAAGATGCTCCAAGTGGACGCGTTAGGATGTAAGCAATCCAGAAAGCCAATACGGCATTCAACTTGAAACCGTAATGGGCAATCATAACTGCAACAATCAAGCCAGCGAATATGAGACCAGACTTCCAGTACCCTAAGTCCATACCCTCTGATATAAGATCACCAGCAGCCGTACCCAAAGCAAAGGTAAAGAGGATGGTTAACCAGTAGAAAGCTTCACGCTTGCTTGTATAGATGGAATGAATAGACAATGTTTTTTCACTCATATACCAAACTACAAATGTCACGAATAACGCAATAGAAAAGAAAATAGTAGTCGTCTCTAGAGCGACCCCAAAATTGTCTACGAGGTTGTCTGTGATTAATGTTCCTACAATGTTAATTAGCACAACCACGAGCCAATAGATCCACGGCACGTACTTTTTCGATTTGAACTGGATGAACAAAGTAATAATCAAGAGGCCACTCATTAGAAAGGTCGTATTGGACAAACCCCAGTGTAAGTTAAAATTCAGGAAATCTGCAGCCGTCTCACCTACCGTAGTTGCCATAATCTTGATGATCCAGAAGAAGATAGTGACTTCTGGAACCTTACTCAATATCTGTTGTAATGGGGAGGCCACTGTTTCTTCGGATAAAAATGAATTTTTAATCAATTAATCCATCTCCTTATTATTCATATCAACTAGTCATACATACCCTTAAACAATTCCATGATGACTGTTACATGCCAACTAAAACTACATGAACCATTAACAAATACCACTGAATAATCATGTGGGAATCATTTGGACATTGAATCATGTTGTATCTTTAGGAACTTATTTACAGCCTTCACTTTAACAGGTCGTAATGAGAAGTTAACGAATCTTTTATAAGAAGTTGATTAAAGATTAATGAGTGATTTCTCATTTTTTAACTTTTTCTATCACTTACCAGTTCTAAAAGTACACAAAAAAATACACCTCCCTTTGAGAGGGCACTGAAAAACTTACGTTTTCATAAAAGCGAACCCTTTTCAGTAAAAATAAGGCACTTCTTGTTCAATTTTGAACAGGAAGTGCCTTATT
>NZ_JBGCCD010000036.1:0-58225 GCF_041262405.1 Lysinibacillus sp. RC79 | reverse complement strand
GCGACGGATGAAAGGGCAAGAGCGACGGATGGAAGAGTCAAAGCGACGGATAAAAGTGCAAGAGCGACGGATAGAGGTCGAAGCGACGGATAGAAAAGCCAAAGCGCCGGGTTGAAGCGGAAATCAACTCCACGTTATGGTGATGAGACATAATTTCTCTAATCGAAGCTAATAAAAAGGTGTGAAAGAATGCTTGGATTATATTGGTTTCTAAGTTATATTGCAGGAAACTTTATGACGGCGTATGTCGTTGGAAAAGCGTATGGTGTTAATTTACAGGAAGAAAGAAGTAAAAACTTAGGGGCTCGAAATGCTGGCAGTGTGATTGGGAAAGGTGCTTTTCTATGGACTTTTTTAGGGGATTCTTTAAAAGGTGCGCTCGTTGTCGGTGCAGGACGTTTACTGCATTTCGAAGAATGGGAAATCATTTTAGGCGCTAGTTTGAGCATGCTTGGTCATATGTTTCCGTTTTGGCTTAAGTTTAATGGGGGAAAAGGAGTAGCAACTTTTATAGGTGTAGGTCTGGCACTGTCACCAAGCTTATTTTTCATGATGGTTGTAGGAACAGCTATTACGCTTAGTGTAACGAGAAGTTTAACACTTAGTATGTTAGGTGGCTTTGTTTTATATGTTGGAGCGATTGTTTATACAGATAAATTACTGTTATACATACCGATACTAGTAGCAATAAGCTTTATGCTTATTAAGCATATGCCGAATATTAAAGAGGCTTTAGAGAGAAGGAAGTGATTATATGTATTGGTGTAAAATTGCGCATACAGAAGCGGAGTTTGAGGAAATTGCACGATTAAATTATGAAACCTTTGTCGAAGAAATTCCACAGCATAAACCAAACCCCGAAAGAAAAAAAGTTGACCGTTTTCATCATGAAAATACGTATATTGTTGTTTATAAAGGAATAGAACTTATAGGCATGCTTGCATTTAGAGAGCAAAGGCCATTTTCAATTGATGAAAAGATAGGAGAGGTTGAGCAGTATTTATCAAAGGAGATTAGTACTAAGCTTTGTGAAATTCGATTGCTTGCCGTCAAGAAGGCGTATCGAACAGGAAGAGTACTATTGAAATTGACACAGGCATTAACTGCTTTTGCCTACGAAAAAGGTTATTCGGCAGCGGTTATTTCAGGTACTACTCGTGAGGAGAAACTTTATAAGCAAATGGGATTTACTCAATTTGCACCTGCTACAGGGACAGAGGATGCTTTATTTTTACCTATGGTATTAACGAGACAGCAGTTTGAAAAGTCTTTGCAGCAAAGACTTGCGAAGGAGTGCCATACATTTTATCCAGGTCCAGTAAAACAAAGTGAACCATTTATGTATTCTGAGCTTTCTCATCGTTCGTTAGGCTTTCAATCATTAATTGAGCAAATGAGAAATAAGTTGCTTCAACTATCAGGAGCAGAGCATGTAGCTACAATTGTAGGAACTGGAACATTGGCAAATGAAGTTATGTTGGGGCAATTGAAGGCTCAACAATTAGGGCGTGGATTAATTTTAACAAATGGTGAGTTTGGAGAACGTCTTCGAAAGCAAGCAGAGAGATGGTCATTAGATTTTGATGTAATAGAGCAAAATTGGGGAATTTCGTTTGATTCAAATATGTTGGACTCTTATTTGCAAAAAAGATCTTATCAATGGCTTCTTGCAGTACATGGAGAAACGTCGACTGGTACTTGTAATGATTTAAAGGGAATTTCACAGCTAACTAAACGTTACGATATAAAGCTTTGCGTAGATTGCATTAGTTCGTTCGGAGCAATGCCATTTTCCTTAAAGGATTGTTATTTAGCGACTGCAGTGAGTGGAAAAGCAATTGGTGCACTCAGTGGCTTGGCTTTTGTTTTTTCGCAAAACATTGTGAAATCTTCTACAACATTACCTGCTTATCTCGATTTAGCTAATTACCAGTCTGGTGTGATCCCGTTTACATTACCAGCAGTACTTGTTGCAAATGTTACTGCAGCATTACAAGCATATCCAGAAAGATATGGACAGCTACAGCAACGCTTTAAAACAATGCTGCAGCTACCATTTATGCACTACCAAATTTCAACTAGACAGTATCCGATGCTAATCACTTTACAACTTCCTAAGGCTTTGACAAATCTACAGAGAGATTTAAATTTAAATGGTTATTATGTTCATGCGGATAGCCAATACTTACGTCAAAGAAATTTCATACAGCTCTCTGTTATTCAGCCAGATTTTGAGATAGCAATCAATCATTTACATAAAATCTTGAATTATTATAAGCAAATTGTAGAAGCATAACTATAAGTGAATATTGAATACAATAGCCTTACATGAAAAATTTCTTTAAATCAAGAGGAGTCCCTACTTTGTTTAGTCCAATTAATAATTTCAATCGCGCCTTTTGACCATTAATACCAGTTGCAAATATAGCTCCTAAGTCTTCGAGCATTTTGCCACCGCCAACATAGCCGTAAACACCTTCTGCGATACCATTAAAACAACGGGATACGAGTACAACAGGAATACCGCGCTCTAAAAGACTTTCAATACCTTTAACAACTGTTGGAGGGACGTTGCCTTGTCCAAGGCCTTCTAACACAACACCATCATATTTACATGCGAGTACTACATCAAGTAAGTCAACCTCCATGCCAGCATACACTTTCAGCATGGCTACTCGTTTTGTTAATCCATCAATATCTACATATTGACGGCTGATAGGGGCATGGTGAAACAATATTCTTGATTTTGTAATAAGTCCTATCGGGCCATATTGAGGTGACTGAAAGGTATTGACAGAACTAGTGCTTGTTTTTGTAGTGTTAACAGCTAGATGGACCTCGTCATTCATGACAACAAGTACACCTTTTTCACGGGCTTCTTCGTCTACGGCTACGCGAACGGCTTCTACTAAATTATAAATTCCGTCTGCACCAAGTTCGTTTGAGGAGCGCATTGCACCTGTTAAAACAATAGGTATTGATAAATCAGTCGTTAACTCTAAAAAATAAGCTGTTTCTTCTAAAGTATCAGTACCATGGGTGATGACAACACCATCAATTTTCTCCTCTGCAACTTTTTCGATAATAAGGTTACGTAATTTAAGCATTTCTTTTGGTGTAATATGTGGTGATGGGAGGTTAAAAGCCTCCATTTCAATAATTGTGGCAAGTGCATTAAGTTTGTTGCTTTCCTTCATTAGAGGATTTTCCTTGTTTGGCATAACGGCACCTTCGTCACTCATCGCCATAGAAATTGTTCCACCTGTATGAATTAATAAAATTGTTTTTTTCATAAAAAATAATATCTCCTTTTAAAAAGTTTTAAGTCATATCATGGTATAATAATAGCAGTTTATCTTCATGTAACAGATATTTTTTGTCGAAAACGGAAGATTAATGTCGCAGAAGCTTCCACTTGAGACATACGAATGTTTTTTATGGGTGTCCAATAATCGACAGAAAAAGATAAACTAGGCTAAGAAATTTTACATCCTGCGAAACCGCCAAGTTGACCAACATTATACGCTGTCGCGCAAGAAACATCATGCGGCTAACGCTGCCGCGCAAAAAACATTGTTGGCCAAAAGCATTAGAAGGATGTCACGAATTTTAAAATCTTAACATAATTATGTCAAGGCGAAATTGATTTTTGAAAGGAGCCGGCATCATGATCATTTTATTATCAGCTGCCATTGCTCCCGGTCTAGCGCTTTTCAGTTACTTTTATTTGCGCAATCAGATGGCAACGGAGCCAAGAAGAACTTTACTTCAAACGTTTTTGTATGGCGCATTTTTAACGTTCCCAATCTTGTTTTTACAATATGTACTAACAGAGGAAGGGGTCTTTCGATATTTTTATCTACAAGATGTAGTTTTCTCAAGTGTAGTCGAAGAGTTTTTTAAATGGTTTGTGCTTTTAATCGCAATCTATAATCATGTAGAATTTGATGATCCTTATGATGGCATACTGTATGGTGCAAGTATATCTCTTGGTTTTGCCACGATAGAAAATGTGCTTTATTTATTTTCTTTCGGTTTGAATACTGCATTTATGCGTGCATTATTACCTGTATCAAGTCATGCTTTGTTCGGTGTTGTAATGGGCTATTATTATGGACGTGCCAAGTTTTCAAAGCTTGCAAAGACGAAAGAAATGATTGCTATGGCGCTTTGTGCACCGGTAGTATTACACATTCTATATAATACAATTTTATCATTCAAAGGATATTGGGTATATTTAATGATACCTTTTATGCTATTTTTGTGGTGGTTTGGGCTACGAAAAGTCAAGCTTGCTCATTATCACCTAGTACAACATTTGCATATGCATAAAAAAATTTAAAGCGTAGAAATCTAAAAAAGATTTCTGCGCTTTTCTATTTTTTAAATGTATAAAATGAGTCATTTGTTTCAAGCTATGAAAAAAAGGAGTGATGATCATGCGTTTAATAAGCATAATTTTTGCTTTGATGTTGGGGATTAGTATATTTGCTATTCCGCAAAATGACGCAATTGCATTTACTGGGCAACAGATTTCTCGTGGTGCTTATGGAGATGATGTAATTGAGCTTCAGGCAAGGCTACAATACTTAGGGTTTTATAAAAGTAAAATTGATGGCAAATTTGGCTATAACACATATTGGGCTTTACGAATTTTCCAAGAGAAATATGGTTTACCAGTAGATGGAATAGCCGGTGCTAAAACTAAAAAAACTTTATCAGGTTATTCAGATTATGATGAGGGATGGGTAAAAGCGCAATTAAATGCCGGAAATCAATTTACCTATTATGGTGGTACGCCACTTGAACAGCAAGTGAAAACAAACACTGGCGGCGGTGGTGGGGGAGGTAAAAGTAGTGGTAGTAGTAATAATAATGGGACTAAAACTCAACTACCTCCAAAGTATACTGACAGAGATGTACAGTTAATAGCGAATGCGGTTTATGGTGAAGCTAGGGGAGAGCCTTATGAAGGTCAAGTGGCTGTAGCAGCTGTTATTTTAAATCGTTTGGAAAGTCCTGAATTCCCAAATACTATTTCAGGTATTATTTTCCAACCACTAGCGTTTACTGCGGTGGCAGATGGACAAATTTGGCTTGAACCAAATGAACGTGCAAAAGAAGCAGTTCTTGATGCTATGAATGGATGGGATCCTTCAGAAAATGCACTTTATTATTTTAATCCGAAAACAGCTACAAGTAAGTGGATTTGGTCACGACCTCAAATTAAACGAATTGGAGAACACATTTTCTGTTCATAAGAAAGGAGGAAAAAAATGAGAACAATGCTCGTTATACTCACTGCGGCGGTTATTGGTTTAGGGGCATATAGCATAAATATGCACGGAAAAAATGCAAGTTTACAACGTACTGTGCTAGCTCAGTACACGGATAATTTAACGGATGCATCTGAGAAATTGTCGCATCTACAACAAGCTGTTTCACAATCTCTATTGTTTCGGGATGACAATGCCATTCACAATGAGTTAGATTCTGTTTGGCGACTAAGCTCTGACGTTCGATCTTCTATGTCGAATATTCCTATCGGGCAGGAAATGTCGAACGACTGGCTAAGTTACTTAGGACGTCTAGGAGATGAGGCAAAGAAAACATCTAAAGCTGGTGATTATAAAGCTTGGCGAGAAAAAATGCCACAAGTCTCTACAAATTTACAATCACTTTCAGATGAATGGTCAGCTGCAACAGTAGATTTTTATAAAAACAACGGTAAGATGGATGTCTGGTTACAACAAGTAGATACTAAGAACCCAAATACAACTTTTGATAATGTACAAAAGACATTAAAGGGTTACAGCGAAAAAGACTTCCCACTTACATTAAGCGAATCGGATTGGCAGAAAAAAATAGATCTTAAAGCATTACAAGATTCAGCCATTACTGAAAAAGAAGCATTGGAAAAAGTAAAACATTTATTCCCTATCATAAAAGATGCAACATTTACTGTTACGAAAAGTAGCGATACTTCATCATATCCGTTTTATCATATCCAATTCCATCAAGGTATTCGTTTAGGGTATGTCGATCTAACAGAAAAGGGTGGGCATTTAATATCCTATTTAGTGGAACGTCCAGTAGATGAAGCAAGGCTATCACAAGATGAAATTATGAAAAAAGCTGAAGAATATTTAAAACGACTTGGCATGAATGATGTTGCATTTGTGGAATCTCGTGAAAACCATCAAGCATGGCATGTGACATTTGCACGTGTTCACCCTGGCGATAATGCATTGATATATGCAGATGGGGTGCAATTAAAACTTGCCAAGGATACAGGCGAGTTACTTGGTGCAAATGCGATGGAATATATTCAGGCAGAGACGATTAAACCACAAACTGCAAAACCAATTGATTGGAAAACTTTCTTCGATGACGATGTGAAAGTAGAAGAAGTGAGAAATATTTATACAGATAACGGTCAATTCGAACAACGTCTTTGTTATGAGGTAATTGCGGTCCGTGATAAAAATGCGCAAGAAACATTTAGAATTGTTATTGACGCTGAAAATCACAATGTTTTAAAAGTGGAATATTTAACGTAATCTAAGAAAAAACTACCAGTTCATATAGCCAAAATGGGCATCTCATGCGATAATAAATGTATATTTGTGTTCGGGGAGATGCTCATGGAAATAAAAATTGGTACACAATTAGAACTTGAACCAACTTATACAGAGCGTGTTGAAAAATTCCGCTGTAAAGTTGTAGAACAAAAAGAAAATATTATTTACATCGATTATCCAATAAATGTTGCCACAAAGAAAACAGCTTTTTTAATAGATGGTTCTGAATTTAGAGCAGCTTTTCGCACAGAGGATAAACAATCATTTGCTTTCAATACTGAAGTGATTGGACGTAAAGCTGGTAATATACCTATGATTATGTTGCATTGTCCAAAGGCAGATGACTTTATCAAAATTCAACGTCGTGAATATGTACGTGTGGAAACGCCTGTGGATGTAGCGATACAGTTTAAGGATTACAAATATCAGCTAGTAACAGCGGATATTAGCGCAGGTGGTTTGGCAGTTACCTTAAAAGGGGCAATTGCTTTCCAAGATGATGATGATGTTCAGTTAACAATTGTTTTACCATTTGCCAATGGGGATGTAAAATACGTGAACACGGTTGCGACGGTTGTTCGTATATTCGAAAAAGATGACAAAAAAATTGCAACTATACAACTAACAGATACTGATGATGTAGACCAACAGCATATTGTTCGTCTCTGTTTTGAACGTCAGTTAGTGAATCGTCGTAAAGAAATAAATCCTTTTGATGCTTGATTTTTTACATGCGATAACGGCTAACTGACCTGCATCGCGCAGGCCTAAGCACAAAGCCGATTCCGGACGCAATTATGCTGAGGCATAATTGATTAGTCTTCCCAACCTCTATTGATGAGTAGAAATGCCATGAATTTTTGCAGGTAGTTTACACACCTTCAAATCGAGTAGTAATTTGATTTAAGAAAGCCCTCTCCTTGAAGAGGGCTTTTTTATGATACAATATGGTGTGATAGAAAGTAGGGAGAATATGAAGAAAAACATTCAAATTGCGATTGATGGACCTGCTGGTGCTGGAAAAAGCACAATCGCGAAAATTGTTGCAGAGGCACTTGAATTTACTTATATCGACACAGGTGCTATGTATCGTGCTGTGACGTATAAAGCAATGCAACAAAACATACATTTAGATGATGAAACAAAATTAGCAGAAATGCTAGCATCTAGCACAATTGAATTAAAACCTTCTTCTGAAGGACAGCTTGTCTTTTTAGACGGGAAGAACGTGTCGGCAGAAATTCGATCAAATGAGGTAACTTCATCTGTTTCACAAGTAGCGGCTCATGCTAAAATACGTGAACTATTAGTAGCACAGCAACAAAAGCTTGCGGATAATGGTGGTGTTGTTATGGATGGGCGCGATATTGCTACGCATGTATTAAAGAATGCAGAACTAAAAATCTTTATGTCTGCAACTGTAGAAGAGAGAGCAAGACGTCGTTTTATTGACAATCAAAAACGAGGAATTGAATCTACCATTGAAAAGCTTCAAGAAGAAATTGCCCTGCGCGATAAAATGGATAGCGAGCGTGAAGCATCGCCACTAATTCAAGCAGAAGATGCCATATTTTTAGACACGACAGCATTGTCAATTGATGATGCAGCACAGGCCATTTTAAAATTAGCGCAAGAAAAAACGATATAAATCCAAAAATTTCAGACATTTTTTGAATTTAAAGGATTTATTTTTGTCTTTGTCTTCAATATCGAATAAAATAGTAAGGGAAGATGCGAAGGAGGGTTACATATGTCTGAAGAAATGAACTATGCAGAACAAACGTTTAACGAAGGTGATATCGTCAAAGGTATTGCAGAGCAGGTTGATGAAAAAGCGGTAACTGTTTCAATTCCAGGTGCACCGTTTGACGGTATTGTGCCAATAAGTGAATTATCAAGCTTACACATTGAAAAAGCGTCTGACGTAATCTCTGTTGGAGATGAGTTGGAGTTGATGATTA
The DNA here is from genome assembly GCF_041262405.1 of Lysinibacillus sp. RC79. Taxonomy (NCBI): domain Bacteria; kingdom Bacillati; phylum Bacillota; class Bacilli; order Caryophanales; family Bacillaceae; genus Lysinibacillus; species Lysinibacillus sp. RC79. Next base: position 49,683 of record NZ_JBGCCD010000036.1, on the reverse strand, counting down.
CAAAAGTTGAAGAAGGAAACTATGTATTATCAAAACGTAAAGTAGATGCTTTAAAAGCATGGGATACTCTTGAGCAACAATTCAACGCTGAGGAAATTTTCGAAGCGGAAGTAAAAGATATTGTTAAAGGTGGTCTTGTCGTAGATTTAGGAGTACGTGGCTTCGTTCCAGCCTCCCTAGTAGAAGACTACTTTGTTGATGATTTTGAAGACTATAAAGGCAAATCTCTCAGCTTTAAAATTGTAGAGCTTGATAAAGAAAAAAATCGCTTAATTTTATCACATCGTGCTGTAGTGGAATCTGAAAAAGCTTCTCAAAAGAAAAATGTTATTAATCAAATTAAATCTGGCGATGTTTTAGACGGTAAAGTACAGCGTATCGCATCATTTGGTGCATTTATTGACCTTGGTGGTATTGATGGCCTTGTGCACATTTCACAAGTGTCTCATGAGCATGTGAGCGATGTGAGCGAGGTTTTATCAGAAGGACAAGAGGTGAAAGTGAAAGTCCTTTCTGTAGACCCAGAAAATGAGCGTATTTCGCTATCCATTAAGGAAACGATTCCTGGTCCTTGGTCGAACATCGAGGAGCGTGCCGCGAAAGGTGCAGTGCTAGATGGAAAAGTAAAACGACTTACTTCATTCGGAGCATTTGTGGAAGTTTTCCCAGGTGTAGAAGGTTTAGTGCATATTTCGCAAATTGCGCATAAGCATATAAACACGCCACATGAAGCTCTAAAAGAAGGACAAGAGGTACAGGTGAAAGTGCTTGACGTAAATGCTGAAGAAGGCCGCTTAGCATTAAGCATTAAGGATTTACTTGAAAATCCTGAGGCAGAGGAAATAATCGACTATGAATTACCAGAAGAAAACACAGGCTTCTCTTTCGGTGATGTCATTGGCGATAAACTGAAAAATTTTAAATAAACTAGACAAGCGAGGATACAGTTTGTGTCCTCGCTTTTTTTATGGAGAAACGGATAGAAGAATCAAAGAGTTAGATAGAATAAGACAAAGCGAGGATAGCCACATCGAAACACTAGATTGAAGAGGGTAACGATGAAAAAATTCCCAGAGAAATGAATAGAACCGTACATAGCGCGCTCTTTTATGGATATGATATGATATAATGGCATTTTTCGTGTATAATAGCGAAAGACAAGAAGTTGGAAGGATGAAGTACAGATGACAAAACCAGTAGTAGCCATCGTAGGTCGTCCGAACGTAGGTAAGTCGACGATTTTTAATCGTATCGTTGGAGAACGTGTATCGATTGTGGAAGATATTCCAGGAGTTACACGCGACCGTATTTATAGTTCGGCAGAGTGGTTAACACATGATTTTAATATTATTGATACAGGTGGTATCGAGATTGGGGACGAGCCGTTTTTAGAGCAAATTCGTCAACAAGCAGAAATTGCCATTGATGAAGCAGACGTTATAATCTTTATGACAAATGGTCGTGAAGGTGTAACAGCTGCTGATGAGCAAGTTGCTAAAATTTTATACAAAACAAAAAAACCGGTCGTTTTAGCAGTGAATAAAATTGATAACCCGGATATGCGCGAGATGATATATGATTTCTATGCGCTTGGCTTTGGTGAACCTTGGCCAATTTCTGGTTCTCACGGCTTAGGCTTAGGGGATTTATTGGATGAATGTGCAGAACATTTCCCTAAGGAAGATGAAGATCAATATGGGGACGAGGTCATTAAATTCTCGTTAATCGGTCGTCCAAATGTTGGGAAATCTTCGTTGGTAAATGCATTTTTAGGCCAAGACCGCGTTATTGTTAGTAATATCGCAGGTACTACTCGAGATGCTATTGACACGCCTTATGAGTATGATGATCAGGAATATGTCATTATTGATACTGCAGGTATGCGTAAAAAAGGGAAAGTATACGAAACGACAGAGAAATATTCTGTATTACGTGCGTTACGTGCAATTGAACGCTCTGATGTTGTTTTAGTTGTTCTAAATGCAGAAGAAGGCATTCAAGAACAAGATAAAAAAATTGCAGGCTATGCGCATGAAGCTGGAAAAGCTATTGTCATCGTTGTTAATAAATGGGATGCTATTGAAAAAGACGAAAAAACAATGAACGTCTTTACACAGCAAATTCGTGAGCATTTCTTATTCTTAGACTATGCTCCAATTATTTTTGTATCAGCCAATACAAAGCAACGTGTACATCAAATTTTACCGATTATACAACGTGTAAGTGAAAACCATGCAATGCGTATTCAATCATCTATCCTTAATGAAGTGATTGAGGATGCAGTAGCACGCAACCCAGCACCAACTGATAAAGGCCGCCGTCTTCGCATCTACTATGCTACCCAAGTTGCGATACAGCCACCTACTTTTGTGGTGTTTGTTAATGAGCCAGAGTTAATGCATTTCTCTTATGAACGATTTTTAGAAAATCGTATTCGAGAAACATTTGATTTTGAAGGAACGCCAATTCGTTTAATTACCCGTGCTCGTGCTTAGGAAAAATATACACATACAATACGCCAACCCGACAATTATTGTTGGGTGGCGTCTTTTTACAAGAGAGGAAAGAATAATTTTTCTAATGTCTACTATAAAATTGCTTTGAAAGCTTTACTGTTGTAAGCCTTTATCTAGCATTTTTGTAACTAATATGAGTGAATTGTCTTTTCTAAACAAGGGAGGTTTTTAAATGGAAAAAGTTTGTGTATTAGGTGCAGGCTCATGGGGTTCAGCGCTTGCGATGGTGCTTGCTGAAAATGGGCATGATACACTTCTATGGACTCATCGAACAGATCAAGCTGAAGAAATTAACAACCTACATACAAATAGGAAGTATTTACCTGAAACGGTGCTGCCTACAAATTTGTATGCGACAAGCGATATTGCTAAGGCAGTTGCTCATTCTGAGACAATTGTCGTAGCCGTGCCTACTAAGGCTATTCGAGAAGTATGTGAAAAAATGATAGCAACACTTGATAAAAAAGTACTGTTTGTTCATGTATCGAAGGGAATTGAACCAGATACGTTAAAGCGAATTTCAGAAATTTTAGTAGAAAGTTTACCACCTGAATTTGTAGAAGAAGTTGTTGTACTTTCAGGTCCAAGTCATGCAGAGGAAGTTGTCTTACACCACCCGACAACTGTTACAGCGGCTTGTGCAAACATTGAAGCTGCAGAAAAAGTGCAGGATTTATTTATGAACCAATTTTTCCGTGTCTACACAAACAAAGATGTGATAGGCGTAGAAATAGGTGGCGCATTAAAAAACGTAATCGCATTAGCTGCGGGTATTTCAGACGGCTTAAATTATGGTGATAATGCCAAAGCTGCACTTATTACGCGAGGGTTGGCTGAAATTTCACGTTTGGGTGTTAAAATGGGAGGAAATCCATTTACATTCTCAGGACTTACAGGCATGGGGGACTTAATTGTCACATGTACAAGTGTGCACTCTCGTAATTGGCGCGCAGGTAATTTACTGGGGCAAGGAATGAAACTGCCAGAGGTACTCGATCAAATGGGCATGGTAGTTGAGGGGGTACGCACAACAAAAGCTGCCTATCAACTAGCAGAGAAACATGACGTTGCTATGCCAATAACAACGGAGCTTTATAGTGTCCTATTTAGTAATATAGAACCGAAAATAGCGGTTGATGCATTAATGATGCGTATGAAAAAACGAGAAATCGATGACATGATATACTAATTATATATATTTGCATGTATGTTGGTTTGGAAAATAAGCTTCCCGAGGGAAAAGTGAGATAGACGAGACCCTGCCGGAGCGAATGTTTTCTGTGCCAAAGCGAAGCGGCTCGACGCTCGCTGCCAACATACCTGATCTATTTGATTAGTTTTGTCATAAAATGGACATAAATAAGGTGTCTCAGGGAATAGCTGAGACGCCTTATTGTGTGCTTTTAATTGAATATTTTATAAAGGTTGTCCATTTGATGATAGTTATTGGACAACTATTTCTTTTTAGCGAAAGCACATAGTATAATATACTTTGATTGTTTCGTGACGTTATAGAAAGGTGGTTGTCTTAAATGGGTCCGTTAGCACATTTACCTGCGCTTGATGTAATGTGGGTATCGTTTTATTGTATCGGCTTTTTGATTATATCTATCGGTTTAATTTATTTAGCTCGAAATAAGGTTTCGAACGTTTTTTTACGTACAATCGTAAATTTAATTGCATACATACTGTTTGGGCTTGGCACATTTTTAATGGTACTAATTGTTGCCACATGGCCATGAAAATGATGAGGTGGAAGTGACATGAAAAAACTAAGGGCTTTTCTTTTTGTAATAGTAACCGCTGTACTTCTGGTAGGTTGTGCATATCCAGAAGACGAAAAAATGGCAAAATTAGTGCCTGATGCTGACCAATTAGCTGCGGTTCAGCGTGCGGTTGATGAATACCGTGAAGCAACTGGTGGACTAGTTCCAATTAAAAATAGTGAGCTAGATACAGATTTATATATAAAATATTTAATCGATTTTGAAAAACTAATGCCTAAATATCTTGCACAAATACCAGGGAACGCCTATGAAAAGGGTGGGATTTTCCAGTATATTATTTGGGATCCTGAGAATGAAGCTAAAGTAAAATTGGTAGATTTAAATGCAGCCGAGCGAATTCGTGAAATTAATATTCGTAAACTTTCAACCCAATATTTACCGATAAAGGGTGCGGCTTCAGATAATGTATATCAAATTAACTTTGAAGAATTGGGCTATAAAACAGATGTAACTGTGAAAAGCCCCTATTCTGGTGCCGAATTACCTATATTTATGACAGGCGATGGTGAAATGCATGTCGACTATTCAATCGATTTAGGCCAACTACTTAAAGAAGACAAGCCTGATGTGAAGCCTGGAGATGATATTCGTCAGCTACTTGTCGATAAATATCCTGTAGTACCAGCTTATTCTATACCGTATACAGTAGACGAAAAAGGCGAGCCAATTTATTTTATGGACGCCTATAATAGTGACGCAAAAAAAGCTAGAGAAAAAGCTAGAGAAAAAGCAATTCAAGAGTCTGAATCCAAAACTAAAAAAGAATAGACACTAAGCTCCTTACATTTGTGAGGAGCTTTTCATATTTATCTATCAGCTTGCATATAGTGAAAAAGCGTAGATAAAGGAGGCAGAAACCTTGAGTGAAGCAGTATTTAGAGAAATTGCAGAGCGCACAAATGGCGATGTTTATATTGGTGTTGTCGGTCCAGTACGTGTAGGTAAATCAACATTTGTAAAAAAGGTTATGGAAGCGGTCGTGTTACCGAATATAGTGGATGAAACAGAAAGAATGCGGGCACAAGACGAGTTGCCACAAAGCTCGCCGGGTCCAGTCATTATGACTGCTGAGCCGAAGTTTGTGCCTGCCCAAGCAACTCGTATTGCCGTCGGTGATGATGAAATGACGTTCCAAATTCGTTTAGCAGATTGCGTTGGTTATATCATTGAAGGGACAAAGGGCTATGAGGATGAAAATGGGCCAAAATATGTGCATACACCTTGGCATACAGAGCCTATCCCTTTCGAAGAAGCGGCGAAAATAGGCACAGATAAAGTTATTCGTGACCATGCTAATATTGGAATTGTTGTAACAACAGATGGCACGGTAAATGGGATAAGTCGTCGTGCGGCAGAGAAGGCTGAAGAGGAAATTGTAGAGCAATTAATGGATATTGGAAAACCTTTTGTTGTTGTATTAAATTGCCAAATGCCAGCACGGGAGGAAACGGTACAGCTTCGAAATGAGCTATTTGAGCGCTATAATGTTCCAGTAATTGCCACTTCAATTGATCAAATGCGCGCATCTGATATTCAGTATATTTTGCAAGAAGCATTATTTGAATTTCCAATTCGAACAATTGAGGTGGAAAAGCCAGATTGGTTAGATGTTTTAGATGCAACACACCCATTGAATGTTGCATTAATTGATTCGATGGAAGAAGTGTTGTCATCTGTTATGAAAATTAGGGATGTACAGCAGGCGTCAGATGCCTTTAAAGCCATTGATTTTATTGACCAAAGTGAAGTGGTACATGTGGATGCTGGTATTGGGACCGCGATCATTCGAGTGTCATTACAAAGTGAACTCTATAAGTCGGTTTGCAATGAATGGCTAGATGAGCCTATTGAGACGAAGCGAGATTGGCTACTCTTTATTAAAGAGTCAGCTGAAGCAAAAGAGGCGCAAAAACGCTTTAAAAATGCTATTAGTCAAGCAGATTCGACTGGTTATGGTGTAACATTACCGATGATGCAGGAGTTTGAGCCAACAGCACCAGAGCTTATTAAACAAAATAATTTTTATGGTGTGCGTATGAAGGCAAAAGCGCCATCATATCATATCATTCGTGTAGATATGGAATCAGAATTTGCGCCACTAATTGGCTCTGAATTCCATAGTCAACAATTGCTTAAGGATTTAAATCATGCTTATTTACATGATCGTGACGCTTTATGGAACACACAGCTTTTTGGAACCCCGCTACATGAAGTGTTAAAAGAAGGAATACGCTATAAAATGGATGCTGTTCCATCCACAGCCAAAAAACGGATGCGACAAACAATTGAACGTATGGTAAACGAAGGTGATAGAGGATTGGTTACATTTATTTTGTAGTGAAAAAATGAAAAATAATGCGCAAAAAATTATCACAGGGCTCTTCGTTCTTATGCGAAAAGTCCTGTTATTTTTGTTTTTTGGGTGAAAAACGTATTTTTTGGTTATAATCATGAATGAATACAGTTGCGTAGCGGTTTTCTATGTGTTAATCTTTTTACAGAATTGGTTCATGACCCTTTGAGAGGAGGTGAATGGTGTGAATAAAACAGAATTAGTAAACTCTGTTGCTGAAGCGGCAGGTCTTTCTAAAAAAGACGCTTCTAAAGCAGTTGAAGCTGTATTTGATACAATTCAAGATGCTCTTGCAAAGGGTGACAAAGTACAATTAATTGGTTTTGGTAACTTTGAAGTACGTGAACGTGCGGCTCGTAAAGGTCGTAACCCACAAACTGGTAAAGAAATCGAAATCGCTGCTAGCAAGGTACCTGCTTTCAAACCAGGTAAAGCGCTTAAAGATGCTGTAAAATAATACACGTCTAGTAGTTACATAGGGCAGTCTTCATGTAAACGAACATGGAGGCTGCTCTTTTTAACTTCTTTCAGTGAATGTACAAACATCCGCTGAAAGAAATTAAAGCCTCCGGCGGATGTCACGGAAATCGGAAAGGAGTTCTTTGTGCAAGCACAAAGCCGATTCTGGACGCAATTATGCCGAGGCATAATTGATCTTCACTACGAAAAATTGCGCACATAGCAAAATAAGATAATGGTACATAGAAAGATGCAATAAACATAAGTGTATGCAACGTTGATAGCATATGCACAATTGAGGTCCATCACTAAAAGTTGGGCCCCAGGAAAGCGCCCAGTCGGAACGGAAATCAACCACACGTTATGGTGGTGAGTCAAAATTTATAAAATATGCTCCAAATTAGAAAGCATTAAGTGGCTATTTTGCTCATATAGCGCTGAATTTCTTTTGAATCAAGTAAGTCGTTTTGCGCTTGCCTTTTGGATATGCTACGATGCATAAGGAAATGTGTAATGTATTGATACGCAGGAGGGTTTTTACGGATGTCGAATGTTGATTTATTGAAAATAGAAGAAGCAGTAAAAATGATTTTAGAGGCGGTAGGGGAAGATGTAAATCGTGAAGGTTTACTCGATACACCGAAACGTGTAGCAAAAATGTATGCAGAAATGTTTAGTGGCTTACATGAAGACGCAAAAGATTATTTTAAAACAGTGTTTCATGAAGACCATGAGGAATTAGTACTTGTAAAGGACATTTCATTTTATTCGATGTGTGAGCATCATTTAGTGCCTTTTTATGGAAAAGCTCATGTCGCATACATACCAAATGATGGCATTGTTGCTGGACTAAGTAAATTAGGACGTGCAGTAGAAACCATTGCTCGTCGTCCGCAATTACAAGAACGCATTACTTCTTCAGTGGCAGAGACAATTATGGAAATGCTCTCTCCGAAAGGTGTTTATGTAGTGATAGAGGCGGAGCATATGTGTATGACTATGCGAGGACTTAAGAAGCCAGGGTCTAAAACTGTGACATCGGTTGCACGTGGCATTTACGAAGAAGATGAAGTAAAACGTAGAGAAGTTTTATCATTTATTCAAATGTCTTAAATTGCATGTCTAATTATGTTATGATGAACAAAGAATTTGTCGGATTTAAGGGAGTGTACAGACAATGGCGCAAGATTATATTGTTATTCAAGCAGAGGAAGATGGCGTGCATGTAATCGGTTTAACACGAGGTACAGATACAAAGTTCCATCATTCTGAGAAATTAGATGCAGGCGAAGTTATGATTGCTCAATTTACCGAACATACATCAGCCATGAAAATTCGTGGGAAAGCACAGATTCATACAGCTCATGGTGTTATAAATAGCGAAGCTAAAAAGTAATAGAGAGAAATACCATTCAGAAGTGCATTATGAATGGTTTCGTGTCTATGCAAAATTAGTGATGGCACATATAAATCGACTAGATGTGTAAAACTAAGTTTATGTTTTCACTCCAATTTTAACTTCTTTCAGCGGGTGTCCAAACACCTGTACCTGTCGCTACGCTTTCGGTACAAAAAATATTTGTAGCTGACGCTTTGCTTTCGCTACAGAAAACATTGCTGAAAGAAGTTAAAGCCTCCGGCGGATGTCACAGAATCGGAAAGGAGTTCTTAGAGGATGTTAGCCTAAAATCATCGCATCCATGCGATAACGGCTAACTGACCTGCATCGGTAAAAACGCCACGTCCTGTGGCATTACCGAAATGACCGACATCGTGTCGGCCCTCGTGCAGGCCTAAGCACAAAGCCGATTCCGGACGCAATTATGCCAGGCATAATTTATAGGCAGTTGGATTTCTACCGTTTTTTAATGGGGAAGCTCTACTGCCTATCATGTTGAATAAAGCAAAAATTTTTTATTCCGAATCGTCGCGTATGCTATAATGACTCAGTAAGTAAGCATTAGGTCATGAAGTGACTAACATATTTGAAAGTGAAATGGAGTAAGGTCTATGAATGCAACATACATTCAAAATTCAATTGCACAATTAAAAACAGAGATTTTCATGGATGTTCGTCATAGAACTTTGCAAAAATACACAGGATTGCCTGTGCTCGATGAAAATCAATTATTTTACTTGTTAGTTCCCTTTTTGAATGGGGAAGAGTGGCAACAAGAGGAAAGAGAAGCTGCAATCACTGTTGGAATTGTGTACGCAGCCTTAGCGGCGCACGATCATATTAAAGAATTAGATGCCACATCAAAAGAACAGCAGCTAACCGTTTTAGCTGGAGACTTTTATAGTGGCCGTTATTATGAGATTTTAGCGATGTCGGGAAATGTCGCATTGATTCGAAATTTGTCACAAGGAATTGTGGCACGTTGTGAACATCAAATTAAAGTATATGAGGCAGAAAAACGATCAATCGAACAATGGTTTGCCTCAATAACTAATATTGAATCAGGATTAATTTCAAAGTTTTTTGAGCTTTATTCATTTAGTGATTATATTCCAATTATGGAGAAGAGCTTATTAATCTTGCGTTTAGAAAGAGAATTGGCGACATATCAACGTGGGCAAGTATCTTTAATGAGTAGGGTTCTTGAAGAAAGCGCGAGATATGCTGGAGCGACCTATGGCAACGTCATACAGGACAAAATTGTGCAATTAAAAACAGAGCTATTACAGGTGATAGAAGATGCATCGTTTTTACAAGGTGATGTGAAACAAGCTCTACAAGCACGTGTAGAGGCATCCATTGCTTCTACTAATGGATAAGAGAGGTTTTTCAAAATGGCTAAAACGAAAGAAGAGCACGTGCACGAAGTATTTGAAAGTATTTCGGAAAACTATGACAAAATGAATGGTGTTATTAGTTTCCAGATGCATGTTGGCTGGCGCAATGATACGATGAAGCACATGGCAGTAAAACCTGGAGCGAAGGCTCTAGATGTTTGCTGTGGTACGGCAGATTGGACAATTGCATTAGCCGAGGCAGTTGGTGAAGGTGGAGAAGTAAAAGGGCTAGACTTCAGTAAAAACATGCTAAAGGCTGGCGAGGAAAAGGTAAAGCCATACCCACAAATTGAACTAATACATGGAAATGCTATGGAGTTACCTTTCCCAGACAATACATTTGATTATGTAACAATTGGTTTTGGGCTTCGCAATGTACCAGATTATTTACAAGTTTTAAAGGAAATGAATCGTGTTGTAAAACCAGGGGGAATCGTTGTTTGTTTAGAAACATCTCAATCGGAAATTCCAGGCTATCGACAACTATTCCGTTTTTATTTTAAATATATAATGCCGATATTTGGTAAAATATTTGCGAAAAGCTATAAAGAATATTCTTGGCTACAGGAATCAGCAAATGATTTCCCAGGTATGAAGAAGTTAGCGGCATTGTTTGAGCAGGCAGGTTTAGAAAAAGTAACGTATAAAGCATACAGTGGCGGTGCTGCGGCAATGCATATAGGCTTTAAAAAAGTACGTTAATGGGGGAAGGTTTTCACACGTGGAAAAGATGAAGTTAAAACTACTCTATTCCGATTTGAAATCAGATATCGATATCATTGAAAAAGAATTAGAAAAAGCAGTGAACTCTTCTTCATGTTTGATCAATGATGCTTCTCTCCATTTATTGCAAGCTGGTGGCAAACGGATACGACCAATTTTTGTGTTGCTTGGCGCGAAATTTGGCGAATATGATATCGAAAAGATGAAGGATGTAGCCGTGCCAGTAGAGCTTATTCATATGGCATCACTTGTGCATGATGATGTAATTGATGATTCCAATATGCGAAGAGGACGCCCGACTGTCAAATCACAATGGAATAATAGAGTTGCAATGTACACGGGCGATTTTATTTTTGCGCGTGCACTTGAATATATTACAAAGCTTGAAGACCCATTAGTTCATCAAATTTTAGCACGTACAATGGTGGAAATTTGTAACGGTGAAGTCATTCAAATCGAAGATAAATTTAGATTAGATCAAGGATTAAAGGATTATTTTAGACGAATCAAACGAAAAACGGCATTACTGATTTCTTCTAGTTGTGAACTTGGTGCAGTAGCAGCAGGTGTAGATCCCAAAACAGTGAGACATTTGAAACGCTTCGGCTATTTTGTGGGCATGAGCTTCCAAATTATCGATGATGTTTTAGATATTATGGCAACTGATAAAGAATTAGGGAAGCCAGCAGGTAGTGATTTATTGCAGGGCAATATTACGTTACCGATTCTATTGTTAAAAGATGATCCTGTGATGCAACCTTATTTGGTAAAAGTATTTGCAGGTACGTTGACAGAAGCAGAACGTCAAAATATGCTGAAGTATGTGCGTAAATCTGACGCGATTGAGCAAGCTAATAAAATGAGTGATAAATATTTGAAAAAGGCATTACAGGAAATAGATGCATTACCAAAACATCCCGTCAAGAAAAAACTTCGTGATGTCGCTTTGTTTATGGGTAAGCGTAAATTCTAGCTTTTTGTTGTACAAAGGCTCATTTTTTGTTAATATTTATCGGTAGGTGTAAAACCTGTTATACGAATTTTAAGGAGTGTTTTAAAAATGGCAATCGAACAAACTTTTTTAATGGTTAAGCCTGATGGCGTAAAACGTCAAGTAGTAGGAGACATCGTAGATCGTTTTGAACGTCGCGGTTTTGTATTGAAAGGTGCTAAATTAATGGTAATTCCTGCAGAATTAGCAGAAAAGCACTATGCAGAGCATGCAGAGCGTCCATTCTTTGGTGAATTAGTTGATTTCATCACTTCTGGTCCTGTATTCGCTATGGTATGGGAAGGCGAAAACGTAATTAAGCTTGCTCGTACAATGATGGGAGCAACTAAACCTGAAGAATCTAACCCAGGTACAATCCGTGGTGACTATGCAACAACTGTTTCTCATAACATCATTCACGGTTCTGATTCACTTGCTTCTGCTGAGCGTGAAATCGGCTTATTCTTCGGTGAAGATTTAGTTTAATTCGCAAAGTTTAATTTGCAAATAGATTAAGCAATCTCAATTTAGTTTGAGATTGCTTTTTTTGTGCCTCGAAATGGAGTGAAGGATAGCTTTGTTAAAGTAACAGATAGAACCCAAGAAACTAAAATACTTACTAAAACAGTGGATAGAATCTTCTAGATACATATAGAATTGTTAAATACTTCTTAGTCATGTAAAATAAAAGATATAATATTCTGATAATTAAGGTTTTTTAATAGTTTATTATCAAGAATATATTTCATAACATCTAAATACATTGGATGATAGGTAATGAGAGAATTGACAGTGCAAAGGGGTTTTTTTATGAGAGAAGTAGTGATTGTATCAGCTGTTCGTACAGCAGTTGGCAGGAGTAAAGGGGCATTAAGCAATGTTCGAGCAGATGACTTAGCGGCAGATGTTCTGCAAGAAGTGGTGCAACGGGCAGGCATCAACAAGGATCAGGTGGAGGATGTTATTTTTGGCTGTGTGACGCAAACTGCAGAACAAGGAGCAAATATAGCCCGTACGGCTTTATTAATGGCAGGCTTTCCGGAAAGTGTCCCAGGTGTGACAATCGATCGTCAATGTGGCTCAAGTCAGCAGGCTGTACATTTCGCCGCACAGGCTATTTTAGCAGGCGATATGGACATTGTTATTGCTGGTGGGGTTGAAAGCATGACGAGGGTGTCAATGGGGTCTAACATGAAGGGTGCCCATGCGGGTGCACGATTACAAGACAACTATACAATTATACATCAAGGGTTATCAGCCGAGAAAATAGCGGAAAAATGGAACTTATCAAAGGAGCAGCTAAATAGCTATGCTTACAATAGCCATAGACGAGCATTAGCTGCAATTGAGGCGGGCCATTTTAAAGAGGAAATACTGCCTGTCCAAGTTACGCAAGAAGACGGCGCAGTTACAACGTTTTCTGTGGATGAAGGACCTCGGGCAGAAACGACAGTTGATAAATTAAATGGACTAAAAACCGTTTTCCAGGAAGATGGTGTGATAACAGCTGGTAATGCAAGTCAAATGAGTGATGGTGCCTCAGCAGTAGTTATTATGTCTTTAGAAAAGGCACAGGAGCTTGATATCCAACCGCTTGCTAAAATTGTTACAAGGGTTGTTGTTGGCTCGGATCCGACGTTAATGCTAACTGGTCCAATTGAGGCAACTAGACAAGCACTAGAACATTCAGGTCTTACGATAGAGGAAATTGATACTTATGAGGTGAATGAAGCTTTTGCGCCAGTACCACTAGTTTGGTTGCATGAAATTGGAGCAGATCAAAATAAATTAAATCCAGATGGAGGAGCAATTGCTTTAGGGCATCCATTGGGAGCGACTGGTACAAAACTGTTAACAACGATGCTATACAGAATGGAACGAGAAAATTTACGTTATGGCTTACTTGCAATTTGTGAAGGTATGGGAATGGCGAATGCCACTATTATAGAAAAAATGTAAAAGGGGTTGTGTTTGATGAATGAAGTAATAGCAGTTGTAACAGGGGGAGCATCTGGTTTAGGAGAGGCGACTGTTCGTAAAATTGTTGCGGAGGGTGGCAAAGCAGTAATTTTTGATCTTAATGACGAGCGAGGACATGCGCTAGTAGAGGAGTTAGGGGAGAATGTCCAATATGCACGTGTTAATGTCACAAAGGAAGCTGATGTAGCGGCAGGGCTTGAGCAAGCAGTAGCAAGATTTGGGTCCATTAATGTCACAGTGAATTGTGCTGGAATTGCTGATGCAAGTAAAGTACTTTCAAAGCGTGGTGTACATGCCCTCGATTTATTCGAAAAGGTAATTTCGGTAAATTTAATTGGTACTTTCAATGTTATTCGCCTAGCAGCTGAGAAGATGCAACATAATGAGCCAAACGAGGATGGTCAGCGTGGTGTTATTATTAATACTGCATCTGTGGCAGCATTTGATGGGCAAATAGGACAAGCTGCATATAGCGCATCAAAGGGTGGTGTGGCAGCGATGACGTTACCGATTGCCAGGGAGCTTGCTGAAATTGGTGTACGTGTTATGACTATTGCTCCAGGGTTAGTAGAAACACCAATGTTTGCATCGTTACCAGAGCCAGCAAGAACAGCGCTTGCCCAAATGACTCCATTCCCTAAACGACTTGGGAAGCCATCAGAATACGCGCTATTAGTCGAAAGTATTATCCAAAATGGTTTATTAAATGGTGAAGTAATCCGCTTAGACGGTGCGATTCGTATGCAGCCGAAGTAGGGATAACTTGAAGGTGCTCGACTCCTGCAAAATAAACTGACAGAATGACCGAAGGCTAAAACCACCTTCCCGTGATTACGCTTTCGTGAAGCTCTGAAGTGAAAAGTGCTTGTCTGCGGATAGCGAGCCGAAAAAGTTAGCTTGTTTCGTATGTAATTATTGGTAGTAGCAGTCAGCCTTGGACGATTCAAAAATTTATGAACAAAGGGGAGCGTTTTTATGCATATGATGGATACACCTTTATTATTAACAAGCTTTTTGGATCGAGCAGAACGATTTTTTCATGCGAAAAAAATATATTCGCGGACAAGTCCTACAACAATTCACGAGTTTACTTATAAAGAATATGTAAAACGAACTCGTAAGCTAGCAGATGCCCTTACAAAGCTGGGAATGGAGCGAGGTATGAAGGTAGGTACCTTTGCTTGGAATCACCATCGCCATTTAGAAGCATATTTTGCAGTACCATGTGCGGGAGCTGTATTGCATATGATTAATATTCGATTAGCACCTGAGCATATTGCATATGTTATTAATCATGCAGAAGATGAAATATTACTAATTGATGATAACTTAGTTCCACTTATTGCACCAATTGTCTCACAGCTTAAATCGGTTAAGCATTTTATCGTAATGGGAGATGCTGTCGAGCTAGAAAACATCCCATTACCGAATGCTCTTTCTTATGAGGCATTACTTGAAGAGGCGAATGATAATTTTAGATTCCCAGATGATTTAGATGAAAATACACCTGCTGGCATGTGTTACACAAGTGCAACTACAGGAATGCCAAAGGGTGTAGTATATACTCATCGTAGTATTGTCCTCCATACTATGGCAGCAGGAATCTCGGATAGTATTGCAATAGGCGAGGCTGATGTTTTACTACCTGTCGTACCAATGTTTCATGCGAATGCGTGGGGATTTCCGTTTGCTGGTGTATTATTTGGTGCTACACAGGTGCTTCCTGGGCCAATGTTTACACCGCAGCTATTACTTGATTTATTTGAAACATATAAGGTAACGTTGACTGCTGGAGTACCGACAATTTGGCTTGGGGTATTACAGGAGCAACGCAAAAATCCTCGTGATTTGTCTTCAATACGGTTGATTGTATGTGGTGGTTCAGCATCGCCGCTCGGTCTAGTTCGTGGCTTTGAGGAGGAGCTTAAAATTCCTTACATGACGGGCTACGGTATGACCGAGACGTCGCCACTTGTTAGCGTATCGACGTATTTAACACATATGCAAGATTATACGATGGATGAAAAAATGGACGTTCGTATTACGCAGGGAATAACAGTGCCGCTCATTGAGACACGAGTAGTCAATGAAAACGGTGAAGTACCTTGGGATGGCAAAACAATGGGCGAATTGACAATTAAGGGCCCATGGATTGCTGCAGAGTATTATAATGATGAACGAACAAATGAAGCCTTTAAAGATGGCTGGCTCTACACTGGTGATATTGCTGTAGTGACAGTAGATGGTTATATCAAAATTACAGATCGGACAAAAGATTTAATTAAAAGCGGTGGAGAATGGATTTCTTCAGTAGAGCTTGAAAATGCTTTGATGTCACATCCTAAAGTGTTTGAGGCTGCTGTTATAGCCATTCCCCACGAAAAATGGATTGAACGACCTCTAGCATGTGTTGTACCAAAGCCTGAATTTAAGGATTCCATTACGAAATCAGAGCTGCTAGAAGATTTACGATCGCAATTCCATAAAACATGGATTCCTGATGATGTTGTATTTTTAAATGAAATACCGAAAACCTCTGTAGGAAAATTCATGAAGGTAAAATTGCGAGAAGAATTAAAGGATTATCGAGTAGAGGTTTAGGAGACTAAAAAATTTTGAAGGTGGTGACTAACTACCTTCATTTTTTACGTAAAAATTTAGGGGATATAGGCTCATCACGTTTAACAATTGGCAATGAGAATATTTTAGCTAAATTAATGAAAGAATGAAAAGAAAAATGAAACTATTTTTTCCATATTGCCGTATAATCATTATTAATGAGAGGATGTGGATGTATTGTCAATTGCGATAGTTGCTATTATTGGTGGAGTCGTTATTAGTTTAGCAGGGATTTTTACTGATGCCTATACAAGAAAGCAAAAAATTAAATTAAAGGCTATTGAGAAAGAAACGGAGTTAGAAAAGCTTCGATTAGAAACGTATACGATGGAAACAGAAAAATTACGTCTAGAATTAGAGCAATCCAAAGTGTTATTATTAGAGGAAAAACAAAACTCAACTAAGTAACTTGGATTACATGTGAAAGACTATTTCAGGAATGGCACTTTTCCGCTATAATGGAAATACGTCGCTAGAGGGGAAGAAGACCGCATGTCTGATTATGAACAGTTTATAGAAGGTATAAAGCGCAAGACAGGAATAGATTTAGCGCTATATAAAGAAGCGCAAATGAAAAGACGATTAACATCTCTGTATGAGAAAAAGGGACATCGTAATTTTGTGGACTTTCTAAAGGCGCTTGAACAAGATCGTGATTTAATGAATGAGTTTTTAGATCGCATGACGATCAATGTTTCCGAATTTTATCGCAATGGGAAGCGTTGGGAAGTGTTACAGAAAAAAATATTTCCAAAATTACTGCAATCTAATAAACGTTTGAAAATTTGGAGTGCTGCTTGTTCAACGGGTGAAGAACCTTATTCTTTAGTCATGGTATTATCGCAATTAGTGCCATTATCTCAAATTCAAATCATTGCTACTGATCTAGATGAGAATGTCATTCAAAAGGCGAAATTAGGTGTGTATCCAGAGCGCTCATTAGCTGAAGTGCCGAGTGATATTAAAGCTAAGTATTTTGAGCAAGAAGGTTCCTTTTATAGGGTCAAGGATGAGATTAAACGTTGTGTGACTTTTAAGAAACAGAATTTACTTAAAGACCATTACGATTCTAATTATGATTTAATTGTTTGCCGTAATGTGATGATCTATTTTACTGAAGAAGCGAAGGATCAGATTTATACGAATTTTAGTAAAGCATTGCGCAAGGATGGGGTTTTATTTGTTGGATCTACAGAGCAAATTTTTAATCCATCTCGTTATGAGTTTGAAGTTGAGGATACATTCTTCTATAGACGAAATAGTTAATAATATGAGAAAAGCATTCGTACAGTAGACACTATGAATGTCATATACATATTTTAAAGGCTTAAGACATAGATGAATCGTACGCTTTTCGCTTGGTTTAAGCAAAAAGCGTATTTTTTATTAGTTATCTCGCATCAACAGTAGAGTAAGATCCCAACCTTAAAATTTAGCGAGAGCAAATAAGGGAGGTAGGAACTTACATGTCTGTAAAAAGCCTAATCGGTGAAGACTAATAATTAGTAAAGATGAGGAAACTATCTTTTTTTTAAATAAATCGTTCAGAATATTCGAATTTAACAAGGTGCTCCAAATTAATTTCAAGGTCTTAATAAAAATGTTAGGAGTTGCTGAAATAATCCGAAATTTACAAACGATTAAAACGAGTCTTAAAAGACATTTGCAAAAGGACTGTTTTTTTAGAGAATATATGTTATAGTGAAAAATACATACTTTAGCGAGTTGAAGGGAGAAAGTGTTTATGCGTTACTTAACAGCGGGAGAGTCACATGGACCCCAATTAACAACAATTATTGAGGGCTTACCATCGCTCTTACCAATTACAGCAGAAAAAATTAACCATGATTTAAAACGTCGTCAAGGAGGACATGGACGAGGTCGCCGGATGCAAATCGAAACAGATACAGTGGAAATAGTCGCTGGTGTTCGTCATGGACAAACACTTGGTTCTCCCGTAGCACTCGTAGTCACAAATGATGACTGGAAGCATTGGACAAAAATTATGGGAGCAGAACCGTTAGCAGAAGATGTGAATCCTGAAGATATTAAGCGTCAAATTTCACGCCCTCGTCCAGGACATGCAGATTTAGTTGGAGGCATGAAATACGGACACCGTGATTTACGTAATGTGTTAGAGCGTTCCTCAGCGCGCGAGACAACTGTACGTGTCGCAGTAGGTTCTGTTGCAAAAGCGCTATTAAATGAACTAGGCATTTCCATTGTGGCACATGTAACAGAAATCATTGGTATTAAGGCAGACACTTCCTTAGTGGAAGGGAAATCTGCAGATGAAATTCGTGCCATTGTTGAAGCAGATCCTTGCTATTGCGTTGACCCAGAGGCTTCTGCAAAAATGGTAGAGGCAATTGATGAAGCGAAAAAAGCGGGTGACTCCATTGGTGGTGTTGTTGAAGTCATCGTTGAAGGAATGCCAGCGGGTGTTGGTTCATATGTTCATTATGACCGTAAGCTAGATTCGAAATTAGCAGCTGTAATGCTATCTATCAATGCATTTAAAGGTGTTGAATTTGGTATTGGGTTTGAAATGGCACGCCGTAAAGGCTCTGAAGTACATGATGAAATCATTTGGTCAGAGGAAGAAGGCTATACACGTGCAACAAATCGACTTGGTGGTTTAGAAGGTGGAATGTCTACTGGAATGCCAATTGTCGTACGTGGTGTAATGAAACCAATTCCTACATTATATAAACCGTTGCAAAGTGTTGATATTGAAACGAAAGAGCCATTTAAAGCTAGTGTAGAGCGCTCGGATAGCTGTGCAGTACCAGCAGCATCAGTTGTTGCTGAGCACGTTATTGCCTGGGAAATAGCGAATGCAATATTGGAACAATTCCATAGCGATCAATTACCTCAACTAAAAGCTCAAATCGACGAACAGCGTCGTTATACAAAGGGGTTCTAATATGCGAGTACCAGTAGCAACGAAATCGCATCAATATGAGGTTGTCCTTGGTCATAAATTTTTAGCAGAGGCAGTAAAAGCATTTGATGATAAGCTTCAAAAAGCGGATAAACTCATTGTTTTTACAGATGCTAATGTATGGGCAGCGCAAGGAGATTATTTCAAGGTTAATTTCCCTTATCATTTTGAGGTCTTTGTCTTACCAGGTGGTGAGGCATGTAAAACCTTCGAACAATACAATGCAGCACAAACATTTTTACTTGAACAAAAATGCTCACGTAAATCATTTATTTTTGCATTTGGTGGGGGTGCTGTAGGTGATTTAACAGGCTTTGTGGCAGCCACTTATATGCGTGGAGTGCCGTTTATTCAAATCCCAACTACGATTTTAGCACATGACTCAGCAGTAGGCGGTAAAACAGCTATTAACCATCCACTAGGTAAGAATATGATTGGTGCGTTTTATCAACCTGAGGGAGTTATTTACGATACCGTATTTATCGATAGTTTACCTGAGCGCGAGGTACGTTCAGGAACAGCAGAAGTGATCAAGCATGCGATGATTTCTAATGCAGCGTGGTTAGAGGAATTAATGGCTGCAGAGACAGTTATTCATTTCAACACAGAAGAATTAGCGAAGCAGCTTAGAAAAGGTATTGAAGTGAAAGCACAAATCGTAGCAGAGGACGAAACCGAGCAATCCGTGCGGAAATTTTTAAACTTAGGCCATACTTATGGGCATGCCATTGAAGCGGCCGCTGGTTATGGAAAAGTAGCGCATGGAGAGGCTGTAATGATTGGTCTCGTATATTGTTTATTATTAAGTGAGCGATACGGTGAATTAGACCGTAACTTCACTACAGCATTTTTGCAATTTGCAGTGAAGAATGGCTATCCATTTGAAGCTGTGAAAGAATATACCTTTGAACAGTTAACAGAGTATTTAATGAAAGATAAAAAAGCGGAGTATGGTATTTTACAATTTGTATTGTTGGATAAAATTGGTAAACCCTTCGTGCAACCAATTGATTTAGCAGAGTGCAGAGAAGTAGATGCCGAATTCCGACAGCTATTAGCGGAGGTGCTTGTATGATTCGTGGACTTAGAGGAGCAATTACAATTGAATCTGACAAGCCAGAGCTTGTATGGGATGAGACAGCAAGATTAGTGCGTGAAGTAGTAGCAGCCAATAATGTGGAAATAGATGATATTGCTTCTATACTAATATCCACAACACCTGATATTACGTCAGCATTTCCAGCACGTGCTGTACGGTTAATGGACGGGTGGCAGTATGTACCTGTCATGTGTACGCATGAAATGGACGTGCCGAACGCATTGCCACTTTGTATTCGTGTATTAATACATGCGAATGTGGAAGTAGCACAAAAGGATGTAAAACACTTGTATCTCAATGATGCAGTGAAATTAAGACCAGATTTAGCCCAAGCTAAATAATTAGAGGAGATGTTTGAGATGAAATGGAAACAACAATTGGACGGTATGCAAGCATATAAGCCTGGTAAACCAATTGAAGAAGTGCAACGTGAATATGGCTTACAAGAAGTCATCAAACTAGCATCTAATGAAAACCCATTTGGGTGCTCACCTAAGGTAACTGCTTATTTACAAAATAATTCAGTAAATCATGCTATCTATCCAGACGGCTATGCGCAAAATTTACGTACAGCTGTTGCAAATCATCTAGGTGTCAAAGAAACACAGCTTCTTTTTGGTAACGGCTCCGACGATATCATTGCAATTATTACTCGTGCATTGTTGTATCCAGGTGTAAACACAGTGATGGCAGACCCATCCTTCTCTCAATACTGGCACAATGCTGAAATAGAAGGCGCAGAGGTACGTAAAGTTCCTTGTATCGAAGGTGCACATGATTTAGATGCAATGGTAGCTGCAGTTGATGGTAACACATCGATCGTTTGGGTTTGTAGTCCAAATAATCCAACAGGTGTGGTGATACCTGATGTTGAATTGCGTGCATTTTTAGCTAAGGTTCCAAGTGATGTGCTAGTAGTATTAGATGAAGCATATATCGAATACGTAACGCATCCTGGTCACAAAGATACTCTACCGTTAATTGACGAGTTTCCGAATGTACTATTAATGCGTACATTCTCAAAAGCATATGGTCTTGCGTCTTTCCGAGTTGGTTATGCAATTGGGCAACCAGACGTGATTGCTAAACTAGATCCAGTAAGAGCGCCATTTAATAATACAATTTTAAGTCAAGCAGTTGCGACAATCGCGTTAAGTGATCGAGAATATATAAAAGCTTGCCGTGAAGCAAATGAAATAGGTAAAAAACAATATATTGAATTTTGCGAAAAACGTAATTTGAAATACTTCCCTTCTGATACGAACTTTATTTTCTTTAATACGAATACTGATAGTGATGTTGTTTTCAATGAGCTAATGAAACGAGGTTTTATAGTCCGTAGTGGAAATGCGTTAGGATTGCCTGGGTTTATCCGCGTGACAATCGGAACAGAGGCTCAAAACGAAGCGTTGTTAGGTCACCTTGAAAACGTCCTAAAAGAGCAAGGAGTTTTTGCATGATACGCAACGTGCTCGTTATTGGGCTAGGCCTAATTGGAGGCTCAATTGCCTTGGCATTGCAAAAGGCACCAGAAACAAAAATTATTGGCTATGATATGGATGCGAAAACACGTGAACATGCGAAAACATTAAATATTGTTCATGATATTGTGTCAGACCCCAAAGAAGTTGCAGCCGACGTGGATGTTATCATTTTTGGCACTCCCGTCAACGCAACACTTGAATGGATGGAACAATTAAAAACATGGCCGTTAAAAAATAAAGTAATCGTAACAGATACAGGCAGTACAAAAAAGATGATTATGCAAAAGGCTGGGGAGCTACGTGAGTTAGGCATTACCTTTATTGGAGGACATCCAATGGCAGGCTCACATAAAAGCGGTGTTTTAGCTGCAAAGGCTCACCTTTTTGAAAATGCGTATTATATGTTAACACCGCTCGCCGGCGAAGAAATTGTTAAAATGGCACAGCTTGAAAGTCTATTAAAATTTACACATGCAAAGGTTGTAAGTGTATCTGCTCGTGAGCATGATCATATGACAGCTGTAGTTAGTCATTTTCCACATGTCGTTGCTGCTTCTCTTGTGCATCAGTTGGGCGGAGAAAATGGGGAATATCCGATGACACGTTCACTTGCTGCAGGTGGCTTCCGTGATGTAACGCGTATTGCCTCGTCCAATCCGATTTTATGGCGAGATATTACATTGCAAAATCGAGATGAGCTTATTGCACAGCTAGAAGGCTGGGAAAAGGAAATGAGTCGTGTGAAGGAGCTGCTTTTAAATGGCAGCTCGGATGACATAGAAACATACTTTGCGGTTGCCAAAGAAGTAAGAGATGAATTACCGATTAGTGCAGGAGCAATGTTCACATCATTTGACTTATATGTTGACGTTCCTGACTATCCAGGGGTTATTTCTGAGGTGACAGGCTTACTTGCAGACGAAGCGATTAGTATTACGAATTTACGTATCGTAGAGTCACGAGAAGACGTTTTCGGGATTCTTGTTATTAGCTTACAAAGCGAAAGTGACCGTGAACGTGCAGCAGCGTGTATACAAAATCGTGCTAATTATGAAACATATATTTCATAGGCAGCCTCGGAAATCTGAATAGGAAATAACAGTTTAAAAGAAAGCGTCGGAATTACGGCGCTTTCTATCTTCATATTGGAGGGAAAAAACCGATGAGTGAAAAAGTATTACAATATGATAAACCTTCCTTACAAGGGACTTTAACGATTCCAGGTGATAAATCTATTTCTCACCGTTCCGTTATGTTTGGAGCTATTGCAACGGGTAAAACGACAGTTGACGGCTTTTTATTAGGTGAGGATTGTTTGAGTACAATTGATTGTTTCCGAAAGCTTGGTGTAAAAATTGATGTGGAAGGAACAAAAGTATCCATCGACAGCCCAGGTATTGAGGGTTGGCAAGAGCCTACAGAGGTACTATATACAGGAAACTCTGGTACGACGACACGCTTAATGCTAGGGATTCTAGCTGGATCTAATGTACATTCAGTGATGACAGGGGATGCGTCAATTGGAAAGCGACCGATGCGCCGTGTTATTGATCCGTTACGTCAAATGGGTGCTCACATTACCGGAAGGGTAGATGGGCAATATACGCCATTAGCCATTCAAGGTACGACAGTACAAGCTATTGATTACCACATGCCTGTTGCAAGTGCACAGGTAAAGTCAGCTATTTTACTTGCGGGTTTACGTGCTGAAGGTACTACAATTGTGCGAGAAACTGAAGTATCTCGAGATCATACTGAGAGAATGCTACGTCAATTTGGTGCACAGGTTGATGAGGTGGATGGTGTTATTTCATTAAAAGGAGGGCAAGCTCTAACAGGGACGCATGTTTCTGTGCCAGGTGATATTTCATCTGCTGCCTTTTTCTTAGTAGCGGGAGCTATCTGTGAAGATAGTAAAATAACGTTAGAAAATGTCGGAATTAATCCTACACGAGATGGTATCATCGAAGTGCTTCATAATATGGGAGCATCTATAACACTTATGCCGAATGAAGATAGCCAATCAGAGCCGACAGCAACAATTACAATTGAAACGTCAACATTAAAAGGAACTACAATTGAGGGAGATATTATTCCTCGTCTTATAGATGAAATCCCGATCCTTGCTTTATTAGCAACGCAGGCAAACGGTAAAACTATTATTAAGGATGCCGAGGAGCTAAAAGTGAAGGAAACAGACCGGATAACGGCTGTAGTGGATGAATTGAAAAAACTAGGTGCTAATATTGAAGCAACTGAGGATGGAATGATTATTGAAGGACCAACTCAATTACGTAGTGCTAGCCTTCAAACCTATGGTGATCATCGTATAGGAATGATGGGCGCTGTTGCAGCACTAATATCAGATGGGGCTGTTACTTTAGATGACGCAGAATGTATTGCGGTTTCTTACCCATCGTTTTTCGAGCATATTGAGGAAGTAATATAAATCTATGCTTGACTCTCCAAGCCTTTTGGGGAGTTTTTTCTTGTTTCGAAAGAAAATGTTTTGTAGCATAAAGGTATTAATGAAAGAATAGGTGAATGACTGTGAACAATGCGATGACTGAAATGATGCAAGCACTTGAACAAGGGGACTTAGCATTAATTGAACAGCTACTTGAAACATTTTTAACGAAGGAGCTACCTGAGGAAATTTATGCGCTATCTGAAGTTTTTATGCAGTATGGATATATGAAGGAAGCTGACCGTGTACTGGAGCATCTACAATTTTTATTCCCAGAAGAGGCACAGTTAAAAATTGATCGTGCAAACGTCTTAATGGAACTTGGCGATGAAGATGAAGCGTTAGATTTTTTATTAGAAGTAGAGGAGTCATCTCCAGAATATCCTCAAGCATTATTAGTATTAGCGGATTATTATCAAATGCAAGGATTATTTGAAGTAGCAGAAATGCGCATCAATGAGGCACTATCTATATTACCAGAAGAGCCATTATTACAATTTGCTAAAGCGGAGCTTTTATTTGAAACGGGTCGTTTTTTAGAGGCTGCGAGATTATATGAAGATTTGTCTGAACAACAAGTTGAATTTGCTGGGGTAAGTCTTGTTGAAAGACTTGCTGAGGTGTATCGTGCAGGAGCTGCCTATGAAACGGCTTTAGATTACTATTTAAAAGCACTTGATGATGAAGTAAAGCCAGATGTTTTATTTGGTGCTGCGTATTCTGCCTTTCAATCACAAAAATATGAAATGGCCATTAAACAATTAGAGGAATTAAAAGAATTAGACCCTGATTATTTTTCTGCCTATTTATTACTTGCTGAAAGCTATGCTATGACGGAGGACAATAAAAAAGCATACGCTGCCATTCTGGAAGGATTAAAGCGTGACGAATATGATAAGACCTTATTCTTATTCGCTGGTAAAATGGCTTTAAAAACTGGCTTGCCAGCTGAAGGCGAGCAGCATCTACGTGAAGCCGTTGCTTTAGATCCTGAATACATGGAGGCAGTATTAACATTAATCTCTGTGTTGTCACAACAAGAGCGTCATGAGGATGTAATAGAATTATTTGAAACGTTGCAAAAAAATGATTTTGAATGGAGCACTTTATACCCATTTGCTGCGGTTGCATATGAAAATTTAGAATTGTACGACCGTGCATACGAATTTTACCGTTTGGCATATAATGATTTTAAGGAAGACGCAACGTTTTTGGAAAAATATGTTTACTTCTTATTAGAGGAAGGAAAGCGTTCAGAAGCTAAAGAAGTACTCGGTCAATTAATAACTATTCAGCCCGGTGAACTTGAGTGGCAAGAGAAGTTAGAAACCTTAGAATTTGAGTAAAGGAGGGAGTGGGTATGACTGCTTCTGTATCAGTTGTCGATAAAAAAGCATTTGTTAGATGGTTTTTAAAAAATTATCAATTGAAACGTCGTGAGTGTGTATGGATATTGAATTATTTGTTAAGCAACGATGAGTTATTAACACGAATTCGATTTGTTGAAGAAGCCCACTATTGCCCTAGAGCAATGGTGATGTCAACAGTTGACTCAACAGGTGTGCCATTTCGTTTTTACAAAGGAAATGTAATGACAGCAGATGCCGAGAAATCTTTCCATGATTTACGCTTACATGAACATGAAGATATGTATATACAATTGAATTTTCCAAATGTACCACCAAGTGCACAATACTTAGCAGTTCTTGAAGAAAACCCTTATATGCCGGAAGCACTCATTGTCAGTGAAAAAGATCGTTTACTTGCAGAAGAGCTGCTTTCCAACAGCTTACTCGTATTCCAAGAAGAAAAATTACTCGCGCAAATTGATGAAGCCCTCGATCAGGGAGATGAAGAGCGCTTTTATGAATTGTCTAATTTGTTACAAGCTTTAAAGGAAACGGCTAATTTACATTAGTTTTAGGTAAAAATTGAATGTCCTTTATCTACCTCGATATGATAACATAACAAGTGAATGATTGTTTTCACTTTTTATTGGCTATCCTATTGAAGAGTGGAGAAGGGCATTTTTTTTATCTTCATTCAGTGGTACCAAACACCTACTGAACGAAGATAACAATTACTCCAAGGAGAAATTGATTTATGCAACATGAGGAGGTTTATGAGATGTATTTTAATGCAAGCGATGTGACATCGTTTATGGCACAGAAGGAATTTATCGATACAGCAATTGTTCCACTCGTAACCGTCGATTTAACTTCTGAAAAAATGAAACAGAGTGGTACAGAGGCAGATTTTTTGTTATCGCTCACATCTTTTATCGAACAACAGTTTAAAGGCCGTCTATTACTGATGCCACCATTTTCGTATAGTGCAACATTAAAAAACGAAGATATGCCAAAGCAATTAGAGGCACAATTACATAATGCTGGTTTTAAGCATGTGTTCTTCATTACTTGTGACCATTTTTGGACAAATATTGAAGATGAAGTAAATGTTATTTGGCTACCAGCGATTCCGTTAGAAAGTATGGATAAAGGCGTGAAAAACTCCATTCTCGAAGATCAATTGCGACAAGTGATTCCGATGCTTTCGACCAAATGGGCACAGATTTAACAATTTGTTTCAATAAATGTTCACATTCTCCAGCTTTCCACAGAATGCTATATTGACCAAGCTATGGACTTGATATATCATAGATATGTCCTAGTATTACTATTTGTAAATGAATGTCCGTTGGACTGACCTTTAAGTTAGAGGGGGGAAAAAAATGAGTAATAATCGAGTTTCACGTCGTCAATTCCTAAGCTATACACTAACTGGTGTAGGTGGCTTTATGGCGGCAGGTATGCTGATGCCGATGCTTCGCTTTGCAGTTGACCCATTATTACAAAAACATGATGGTGGGAATTTTATAAAGACAGAGCATAAAATCGCTGATATTACTGACAAACCAGTTAAAGTTGACTTAAAATTTGAACAAGTTGACGCATGGTACAAATCAGAAGTAACAAACGTTGCTTGGGTTTACAAAGATGGCGATCAAATCGTTGCATTATCTCCTGTTTGTAAGCATTTAGGATGTATGGTAGGCTGGGAGGAAGATTCAGCACATCCGAATCAATTCTTCTGTCCTTGTCACGCTGGACGTTACGAGAAAAATGGTAAAAACGTACCAGGTACACCACCTACAGGTCCGTTGGATGAATACGAAGTTAAAGAAGAAGATGGTTACTTATCGCTTGGTCCAACTAAAGCAAATACTCTAGTTAAGTAAGGGGGTACAAAACAGTGCTAAATAAAATTTATGATTGGGTCGACGAACGCTTAGATATTACACCTATTTGGCGTGATATTGCCGACCACGAAGTGCCAGAGCACGTGAACCCTGCACATCATTTTTCAGCATTCGTTTACTGTTTCGGAGGATTAACTTTCTTCATCACAGTGATTCAAATACTATCTGGTATGTTCTTAACAATGTACTATGTACCAGACGTAGTGAATGCTTGGAAATCAGTTTATTATTTACAAAACGAAGTAGCATTTGGTGAAATCGTACGCGGTATGCACCACTGGGGAGCTTCATTAGTAATCGTAATGATGTTCTTACATACTCTTCGTGTATTCTTTACAGGTTCTTATAAGAAACCTCGTGAATTAAACTGGATGGTTGGTGTAGGTATTTTTGGTGTAATGATGGGTCTTGGTTTTACAGGATACTTATTACCATGGGATATGAAAGCATTATTCGCTACAAAAGTAGGTATCGAAATTGCTGCATCTGTACCGTTTATCGGTGGATGGATTAAAATCTTATTAGCGGGTGACTCAACTATTCTTGGTGCTCAAACGTTAACACGATTCTTTGCGATTCATGTATTCTTCTTACCTGCAGTATTGTTTGGGTTACTTGCAGCACACTTTATCATGATTCGTCGTCAAGGAATTTCAGGGCCGTTGTAATAGTTCTTGACGGTTCGATGATTTTTTAAAGGAGGGGACATAATGCATCGCGGAAAAGGAATGAAATTTGTTGGTGATTCTCGTATTAAAGCGAATCACAGAATGCCGAACGTTCCAAAGGATTATTCCGAATATCCAGGTAAGACGGAAGCTTTCTGGCCGAACTTCTTACTAAAAGAATGGATGGTTGGTGCTGTATTTTTAATAGCTTATTTAATATTAACAGTTGCACATCCATCACCTCTTGAAGGACCAGCTGATCCAACAAGAGCATACGTGCCATTACCGGACTGGTACTTCTTATTCATGTATCAATTATTAAAATACTCATATGCTTCAGGTCCATATAATGTTATTGGAGCAATCGTAATTCCAGGTCTTGCATTTGGAGCGCTATTATTAATGCCATTTTTAGATAAAAGTCCAGAGCGTCGTCCATCTAAACGCCCATTACCAACAGCGTTTATGTTATTAACTTTAGCTGCTATGTTCTACTTAACATGGGAGTCAGTTGTTAACCATGACTGGGAAGCTCAAAAAGCAATGGGTGCAATTGTAGAAGAAGTTGATGTTGATATTGATGAATCACTACCAGGTTTTGCAATTTGGAACGGTGACTCAGGTGATCAAGCTAAAACTTGTATCGGCTGTCACGCTGCTGATTTAAACGGTGGCCCAGCTGCTCCAAAATTACTTGGTAATACACTAACGGCTGATGAAGTTGAAGATATTATTCATAATGGTCGTGGTGGAATGCCACCTGGTCAATTCCACGGTACAGACGAAGAAGCGAAGCAATTAGCTGAATTTATTGCGAGCTTAAAGGCTAAGGAATAAGATTTGTTTTAAAAGAGTCAGGAAACTGGCTCTTTTTTTCTGCTAGTCTAATATTGTGACTGTTACAGCTTCAAAAAAGTTCCCGCAAAATATATTTTAGTTCTATAATATTTATGAGGATATACATACTATTTAAGATAGAGGCAAATGCCCTGCCACTATTGCCGGAAAATTGGCGATTCAAGACCAGACAGTGTTTGTGTGAACAAACCGAATACACATAGCTTGCGTTTTTACAAATGACATCCCTAACTTTTGTTGATGAGCCATTTTTTCTAACATTCCCTTTAAAAATGACCTGGTACGGCACAATGTGTAGCTCTACATAAATTCCGGTGACTGCCTTGCCTCCAAAGTTGATTGGAGTGGAGGCTGGGCGACTCCTTGGGGAATAGCAATAGAGGAACGAAGGCTAAAAGCATCACGTCCTGTGATAACGCCTTCGTGACTAACATCGTGTTAGCCCGACGCCCCCAGGAAGCTCTGCTCTGCGCGAAAGCGAAGCGGCAGCAACAAAGCGCCCAGTCGGAACGGAAATCAACCCCCGTTATGGATATGGGCAAAAAAATACTGCCAATATTCATTATAGAAAGAATGTGGCAAATTAAAGACTAGTTTATACATAATAACAATTAAAAAAGGCATCTTAGTAAAGACAGAAGATAAAGGAGTTTTTATTATGCAAATTTCACGTGCTAACATCTGGTATCTCCTTACACATAAGTCATTTTTAATACTATTACTTATTATCAATCTATTAGGTACTATTTACGGTTATTATTGGTATGGATGGCAGCTTGCCATCACGAAGCCAATTTTTTATATTTTTGTGCCGGATAGCCCAACAGCGAGCTTATTCTTTTGCTTTGTATTGATAGCTTGGATTATGGATAAAAAATGGCCGCTAATGGAGGTGCTAGCACTTATTACGTCGGTGAAATATGGAATCTGGGCAGATGTGATGAATATTTGGACGTTGATTGAAACTGGATCTATTGGTTGGCAAGGCTGGATGCTTGTGGGCTCGCATTTTGCGATGGCTGTCCAAGTAATTTTGTATCTCGGTAAATATGTTTTTTCATATTGGCATATTGCCGTGGCAGCGGTATGGACAATGCATAATGATGTGATTGATTACGTATTTGGCCAAATGCCTATGTATCGAGATTTAGCAGATTATACAAGCTATATTGGCTATTTTACTTTTTGGTTATCAGTTACATGCATTTTCCTAGCCATCTTCTCAATTAAGTGGCGCAAATATTTGCCGAATTAGGTAAATGATTATAGAATTATAGTATCGAGGTAGAAAGGGGTTAGAAAATTGTCAACAAGTATGTATATTGTTTATTTTGCAATAATAATGCTACTACCGCTTTACGCACAGATGAAAGTAAAGGGTACGTACAATAAGTTTGCAAAAGAACGTACAATGAAGGGACAAACAGGTGCAGAGGTAGCGCGTGCGATTTTAGATGCAAACGGCTTATATGATGTACGAGTTGTTCCAACACAAGGTGTATTGTCTGATCACTATAATCCGGCAACAAAAACAGTGGCTTTATCGGAAAGTAACTTCTACGAGGCGAGTATTGCTGGTGCAGCAGTTGCTGCCCACGAGGTTGGCCATGCCATCCAGCATAAAGAAGCTTATTCAATGCTGACATTACGAAGTAAGCTAGTTCCCGTTGCAAATATTTCATCAAATATGTCTTGGATATTTGTCATGATTGGTATTTTTGCAAGTAGCGCAAATATGTTACTTTTAGGTATCGTATTATTGGCAGCAGGTGTGGTTTTCCAATTAGTAACGTTACCAGTAGAGTTTGATGCATCAAAGCGTGCGTTAGTGCAGATGAATTCTCTGGGGATTATTACAAATGAAGAAGAGCGCCCAGCACGAAAAGTGTTAAGTGCTGCAGCATTAACATATGTTGCCGCAGCAGCAGTAGCTGTATTAGAATTATTACGTTTAGTATTAATTTTTACAAATATGCGAAATGACGACTAATTAATAAACTTGTTGTAGTGATATTTCACTATAGCAAGTTTTTTAATCCGTTAAACTATGTTTACAATTGATTATGTAGAAAAAGCCTACATCCATCGAAAAAGTAAAATGTTTTTTCGTGAGAGTAGGCAGGTTGTTAATGTTAATGGAGCGGTTGTTTTTGGTCGTCTAGCGTGAAGCCTTCTCCTGCAACATCTCGTACTTCTATAATAGATACGAAGGCGTGTGGATCAACCTCATGAACAATAGATTTTAAACGTACAACCTCATTGCGGCCAATGACACAATAAATAACTTCTTTTTGTTGCTTTGTAAAATGGCCATGCCCTTCAAGTATAGTAATGCCGCGTTCCATTCGTAAGGCAATCATCTCAGCAATGGTGCTAGATTTTTCAGAAATAATAAGTGCTCCGCGTGCTGCATATGCTCCTTCTTGAACAAAATCAATGACGCGCGCACCAACAAATACCGCAACGAGGGTATACATCATAGAGCGTGCATCTAAAAACGTTAGCCATGATAGGATAATGACAATTGCATCAAAGATGAACATCGTTTTCCCCATACTC
The DNA here is from genome assembly GCF_041262405.1 of Lysinibacillus sp. RC79. NCBI lineage: Bacteria > Bacillati > Bacillota > Bacilli > Caryophanales > Bacillaceae > Lysinibacillus > Lysinibacillus sp. RC79. The sequence goes on along the minus strand of NZ_JBGCCD010000036.1, from coordinate 18,121 downwards.
CAGCCAAAATATTTATGCCCAAGGCGAGCCAAAATATCTACACCGCCAGTTGTACCACCGAAGCGAAAGACGATACCGAGCCCTAGTCCAACAAAAACCCCTGCAAAAAGAGCAACAAGTAACATATCGTCCTCTAAATGAATAGTAAATTGATACTTTTGGAAAACTTTAAGGAAAACTGAAACAGATAAAGTTCCAACAAGCGTATAAATAAATGATTTTTTCCCAAGTAAACGATAACCAATAATAAACATAGGAATGTTTAAAAGTAAATTCATTAAGGCAGGGTCCCAGCCAAGTGTAAAATAAAGTATGAGTGTAATCCCACTTAGGCCACCTTCACCAAGTTGATTTTGCATGTTGAAGTGGACGAAGCCGAAGCTAAAAATTGCAGCTCCGAGCATTATTGCGATGATATTGCTGATTTTGATCTGTTTTAGCATATGACCTCCTGAAGTTCCAAACAAATGAAGTAGTGCTATCTATTATCTGACATTTTATTGTTTTTGACAAGAATGGTGTAAATTTTATACGATGGTAAGTAGGAGTGTGATTTAGATGACTGAACAACTGACAATGCATGCTTTACAGCAGCGTGTGGATGATTATATAGGACAATTTAAAGAAGGCTATTTCCCACCATTTGAGTTACTGGCACGTCTAACCGAGGAGCTTGGTGAATTGTCTCGCGAGGTGCAGGACGTTTACGGGCAAAAGAAGAAAAAGAGTACAGAGGAAGCAAACAGTATTGAAGAAGAATTAGGTGACTTTTTCTTTGTTTTAGTGTGCTTTGCAAATGCGCAGAGCATTAAATTAGATGAAGCACTTTTACGCGTTATACATAAATTTGAAACAAGGGATAAAGATCGCTGGACTAGAAAGGATGGAGAATAATGTCAATTCGTGTAGTAATAGCAGGACCTAGGGGAAAAATGGGGGCTGAGGCTGTACATACGGTCATGAAGCATGACAAAATGGAATTAGTAGCCGTACTAGATTATAAGGAAGTAGGAAAAACATTAGCTGATCTGGAGATGTTTCCGGCAAGTTATACGGCTCCAATCTTTACAGATATGTCTGAACTTGTAGAGGCGACTGCACCAGACGTATTAGTAGATTTAACAAGCCCACATGCAGTATATAAACATACTAAAGAGGCCTTGAATTTGAATGTACGACCTGTAATTGGTACAACAGGCTTTACAGATGAACAACTAGTGGAATTATCAGCAATTGCTAAAGAAAAAGAGCTAGGCTGTATTATTGCTCCAAACTTTGCGATAGGGGCGATCCTTATGATGAAATTTGCTAAGGAAGCGGCAAAATATTTACCTGATGTTGAAATTATTGAAATGCACCACGATCAAAAGCTGGATGCGCCATCTGGAACAGCTGTTAAAACGGCACAATTGATTCAAGAGGTGCGGGCGCAAAAAATGCAAGGACATCCAGAGGAAAAAGAAACAATTGAGGGTGCAAGAGGGGCAGAATTTGATGGCATGCGTATTCACTCTGTTCGTTTACCAGGTTTAGTGGCACACCAGCAAGTGTTATTTGGCGGAGATGGGCAGCTATTAACAATTCGTCATGATTCGTTAAATCGTAATTCTTTTATGTCGGGTGTAGCATTCTGCGTAGAAGAGGTCATGAAAATGGATCAACTTGTATATGGTTTAGAAAACATCATCTAAAGATTGGGATGGAAGCATTATGAAAATCGCATTAATTGCACATGATCGTAAAAAAGATAATTTAGTACAGTTTGCTATTGCTTACGAAGATATTTTAAATGAGCATACGTTGTTTGCTACGGGTACAACAGGACAGCGTGTTATGGAAGCTACAGGCTTAGAGGTAACACGTTTTCGTTCAGGACCACTCGGCGGCGATCAACAAATTGGCGCAATGATTGCCAATAATGATATGGACATGGTCATTTTTTTCCGAGATCCTTTAACAGCACAACCACATGAGCCAGATGTTTCTGCACTTATTCGTCTTTGTGATGTTTACCAAGTGCCACTGGCCACAAATATGGGAACAGCAGAAATATTACTAAAAGGCCTACAAGAAGGCTTTGTGGATTGGAGACTGATTCAAGAAAGACGAAATTAAAAAAAGACGTGATTTAGAAAGGATGATAATCGAATGAAAAAGCTGAAAATCGGCATTACCTGTTATCCAACAGTTGGAGGCTCTGGTGTTATTGCAACAGAATTAGGAAAAATGCTTGCAGAGAGAGGACACGAGATTCATTTCATCACCTCAAGCGTACCATTTCGATTGAATAAAATTTATCCAACCGTCTTTTTCCATGAAGTAGAAGTTAGCAATTATTCAGTATTTCAATATTCGCCATATGATATAGCATTAGCGAGTAAAATGGCGGACGTGATTAAGGATGAAGAACTAGATGTGCTTCATGTGCATTATGCAATACCACATGCTGTCTGTGCTGTTTTAGCACGTGAAATGAGTGGTCGCGACATTGGGATTGTCACAACGTTACACGGTACAGATATTTCGGTGCTTGGGCAGGATTCCACTCTTTCACAGGCAATTAAGTATGGCATTGACAAATCTGATATCGTTACAACAGTATCAGAGGCATTAAAGCAACAAACCTATGAGCTTATCGATACAGTAAAGCCGATAAACACGATTTACAACTTTGTTGATGAACGTGAATACTTCCCGCGCAATTCAGGTAACTTAAAGGAGCAATTTGGGATTCAAGAAGATGAAAAAGTTATTATTCACGTATCTAATTTCCGTAAAATTAAGAATCTGCCGCATATTGTCGACGCCTTTATGAAGATTCGTGCAAACATGAAGGCAAAGCTGTTACTTGTGGGAGATGGTCCAGAAAAGCATCGTGTAATGGATCAAGTAAAGGAAAGTCCTTACGTACAGGATGTTCTATTTTTAGGCAAACAAGAAAATTTGGCTGAATTGTATGCGATCAGTGACCTGAAATTATTACTATCACAGCAGGAATCATTCGGGCTAGTCTTACTTGAAGCAATGGCTTGTGGTGTACCTTGTATTGGAACAGCTGTAGGCGGTATTCCAGAAGTCATTGAGCATGGTGTAGATGGCTATATAGTGGAATTAGGTGATACGGACGCGGTAGCAGAATATGCCGTGAACCTAATGAATGATGAGGAGAAATTACAACGTTTCCGAGAAGCAGCTATCCGTGCTGTTGATGAAAAATTCCATTCATCTAAAATTGTAGAACAATATGAAAAATTGTATGAAAAGGTTGCTGAAAGAAATCATGCAAAACAATAAAGAATGGCAAGCAGCCTATTCAGTTATTGAACAACTAGAACACGCAGGCTTTGAAGCAGTGATCGTCGGTGGTGCGGTACGAGATGCTATACTAGGTCGTCCTGCCCACGATGTAGATGTTGCAACAAATGCCATGCCAGACGAAGTAAAGTCTGTCTTTAAACACACGGTTGATATAGGGATTCAGCATGGGACGGTACTTGTTATCGTGCCAGCTGGATCGGTGGAGGTAACGACATATCGCACAGATGGTGAATATACGGATCACCGTAGACCAGAGGAAGTGCAATTTGTACGTTCGCTAAAAGAAGATTTACAGCGCCGAGACTTTACGATGAATGCCATTGCGATGCGTCGTGATGGCTCTTATGTTGATTTTTACGGAGGACGCCAAGATATTGAAGCTGGCGTGATTCGAGCTGTTGGTGACGCGCAGAAACGCTTTTCGGAAGATGCATTACGAATGCTCCGAGCCGTGCGTTTTTCGGCTCAGCTTGGTTTTCTAATCGAATCAGAAACCTTGAAAGCAATGAAGAACAAGGCTGATAATATTTCTTGGATTGCAAGGGAGCGCATAAAGGCAGAGCTCGATAAGCTATGGGTAGGGAAAGATGTTTTTAACGGTATAAGAAAGCTTGAGGAAAGTAACTTAGTGAATTATTTGAATGGTACTTTTCAAGCTGATGACTGGTATGAATTTAACACGCAGGACAAGCTATTAGGCTGGGCATATTTTGCGGTTTTACAGGGTGATCATTGGCGAGAAGTGCTAGGTGACTATCGTTTATCGAATAAGGAGATGGCATTTGTAAAAGCTGTGTTAGAAGCTTTGAAAGCTTTAAAAAATGGCTGGACGAAAATGGATTACTTTTTGTATACACAACAGGAACTAGAGACAGCTTGTTATTTTGCGAAGCTGAGACAGCTTGACGTTCAAATGCCACAGCAAAGTATTCATGAAATACAGATGGAGCTTCCTATTAGACACAAGCGAGAGCTCATTGTAAGCGGTACAGATTTAATAAAATGGTCTGGAAAAAAAGGTGGACCATGGGTAAAAGAAGTGTTGCAGGCGATGCTTGAAGCGGTTGTCAATGGCGAGCTTCAAAATGACCGACAACAGATAAAGAATTGGATAGAACATGATTATTTCAGCAAAGAATGGTAGACCTCGAATGTAAAACGAGGAGCCGTCTCAAAAACGAATGAGACGGCCCCTTTTAATTCAACATCTATTTTTTCGCCAAATAAAAACAGTACAACATAAGATTAAAACACTTTGCATTAGCCAAATTCCGTATGTTAAGGAAATCCACTTCGTCAGTACGGGTAATAGTAAAAAGCCTATTAAAAAACCACATCTTGATGCAAGTGTGTTAAGACCGAGCAAGCGACCTCGCACATTTTCATGGCTGCGCTGTAAAAGTGTATAGTGATTTACTTGTACGAATGCTTCAGAAGCTCCTACTAGTAATAAAATAAAAAATGAGATGGGTGTTAACTCAGAAATAAAGGTCATTGATACCAAAAATGCAAACAATAGTAAGCTTATAATATAACGACGCTCGTTTACAGTTTCTTTTTTTATAAACAATGAACAAAGGAAAGAACCAATGGCAATTGTTGACCACATCAAGCCATTATAAAAATCACCATTCTCTTTTACAGATGTGAAAAGTGGCAAGGCATATTGATAAGCAGAAGCTGCTAATGGGTATACGAAGCCAACTATGAGTACAAACAAATACCCATCTGTCTGAATAATGTTTTGGTTAGTTTGTCTTTGTTCAGTCGACCTTAGTAACAAAGTTGGTTCTATCCAGCGGACTTTTAACAATACGATTGCTGAGCCAAAATACATAATTCCATCAAATACAAGTAGATACTTGTAAGAGAAAAAGGCAGATATAAAGCCACCAGTCGTAAAGCCAATAGTACTCATGATTGCTCCAAGACGTACAAGAAGAGTATTAATTTTTGTAAGATATTCTTCACCAAACATTGAGGGAATGGATGCACGATAACTCACATCGAAAAATACATATGTTATCCCCAGTAAAAAAGCAACCAACACAATAAACAACGGATGTTCTAAAAAAATTAGACTTAACACAATTCCACCGCTTGCAAGCTCCGAAAAAATCATTGTTCGACGTTTTGAATAACGATCAGCAACGATCCCTGCAAGATAACTTATCATCAAACCTCCAACTTGTCTCCCTATAAAAAATAAGGTCATATAAAGCTCAGGATAAGGGCTCATTAACAGTGCACTTGACAATCCGATAAACTGCATGCGGGAACTAAAATCAGAAAATGCTTTTGTATAAACAAAATAAATTGGTTTCATAATAGCCTCCAAATTTCTGGCGGCTAAAGAAGTGTACGTCCCTTATTAAGGGCGTACACTGATGATTATTTGCATAATAATACCTCCTAAAAAATTAAAACAAAAGAATAGTAAAGTAAATGGGACGTGCTTCCGTTGCTCGCCTTGTATTCACCTTAATTATATGAATGAATTGTTAAAAAAGATAGGTAATATATGTTCAAAAAGCATTATCTATTACATAATTTGGGTGATGAGATGAGTGAAAGGTAAAACCTGATGGTAAAAAATATATATAATATTAATTAGAAGCAAGAAGTTTTTCTGTGAAAAAATTAGTTGAACTGGAAATAAATAAAATAGAAAGGTTGGTGATTGTATGAAATATCCTTGTTCGTGTTGTGGATATAAAACAATTAATAGTGATGGTGATTATGAAATCTGTCCAATTTGTTTTTGGGAGGATGATCCTTTTCAGAAAGTAAATATAGATGAAGAGGGGGCTAATAAAATCTCTTTAGTAGAAGCACAAATAAACTATTTTCGCTTGGGTGTCTCAGAAGAGCGATTTATTCATAATGTTAGAAAGTCAAAGATTGAAGATAAAAGAAATCCTGATTGGAAACCGATTAAAGAATCTTTATGGAGGTTATTATGAAATACTTTGAGGAAGCTAAATATATTTGGAAAAATTATGTTCCGAAGAGTGGGCAGGCAGATACAGTTGAAGGTGAACTAATAAGGGCGATTGAAAGACTTCGGTATGAAGCACAGAATAACGGAAATTGTAATTGGGATGAAGGATTTGAACTTTTTTGTCATTATTTATGGGAAGTTCTAAATGACGAAGAGACTTTTGATCATAATGTTTTACGTGAAATAAAAATGGACGTTGATACGTTATTAAATTTTGATGCGCCATATCTTGACGATGATGTATATGACAGAATTAGCGACCATATCATTGAATGGACTTTTACTCATAAAGGACCTATAAAAAGAGAAAAAGATCCGAAACAATATAGGTGAAAAAAGTGAATAACTAGTAGCTAAAAGATATTTGATGATAGTTTGTGGTCAAGTATCATAATTTACAGTATGATTATTACTAATAGCAACAGAAATTACTAATAGTAGAGATTACTAAAGGATTGATTTGAGCATGAGTATTTCCATGAAGGATGAAATTTTAAAAAGAATATTAGCTGCTAATGGTGAAGCGGTTTCAGGTCAGGAGCTAGCAGATTCTCTTGGAGTATCACGTACAGCTGTATGGAAACATATGCAAACACTGCAGGAGGAAGGCTATACATTTGAAACTGTAAAGAAAAAAGGCTATGTGCTGACTGGCGTGCCAAATAGCTTAAGTCCAACACAAATTGAACTGTTTTTAAATACGGAACGCTTTGGACGTGAAATTCATTATTTTGATGTTGTAGATTCAACACAAACAATTGCCCATAAGCTTGCACAGGAAGGCGCTCCGCATGGCACGATCATAATCGGGGAGGAGCAAACTGCTGGTCGTGGTCGTATGGCGCGTCCATGGGAATCTGCAAATGGTACAGGTATTTGGATGACCGTTATTGTGAGACCGGATGTTACTCCTCAGCAAGCTTCATCGTATACGCTTGTCGTAGCAGTTGCGGTTACAATGGCTATTAAAACATTATATAAACATGTTGAGCCAGCCATTAAATGGCCAAATGATTTACTCATTAACGGTAAAAAGTGTACAGGTATATTAACAGAAATGCAGGCTGAGGCAGACCGTGTACAAGCACTACTGGTAGGTATAGGTATTAATGCAAACCAAGTCGAATCAGATTTCTCACCAGAAATTGCTGATATTGCGACATCTTTACGTTTAGAAGCGGGTGAGGAAATTAATCGTGCAGCCCTTGTCGCATCGATTTTACAATACTTAGAACAATTCACGGAAGTATACGTAAAAGAGGGCTTTGCTAGCATTAAAGAACTATGGGAGCAAATGTCATGTACCATCGGACAACGTATTGAAGTCACGACTTTACGCGAGCGCTTTGAAGGTATTGCCAGTGGGATTACGGATGAAGGTGTACTACAGCTAACAGAGGATAATGGCACAGTCCGGACAATTTATGCTGGAGATATAAAGATTTTATAGAACATACTATAAGCATACTCTGTAAATAGTAGTTGAGTACTTGCTTATCTGTTTTAACTAAACAAGAACGTATATTATCGATCTGAGAATATACGTTCTTTTATATTTTTCGAGAAAAAAATATTTAAATATCTCTCTATTTTATTTTTTCTGTAACTTTATTAACATCATTCCATACGTAAATAAGCTCTTCTACTATTTTTCCACCAATTTTTATTTCTATATTATTGACATATTGTGCACCATAATATTCATAGAAATCACGTGTTTTATTTTCTGCTAATACTTCAACAAATACTTTTTCGTATCCTTTTTGTTTAAAATAGGCGAATACTTCTTTGAGTAGTTGCTTTCCGATTCCCATTCCTTGATATTCTTCTAAAAGATAGATAGAAGTTAAATCAGTTGCATTGGGTACTGAATTAGTTTTTCGTTTGCCACCAGTTGCAAAGCCGATTATTTCACCTTGTTCATTTTCGGCCACTAGTACATAATTCGTAGCATCTGAAATATTCTTCTTCCAAAGCTCTGTTCGTTGCTCGTAAGATAAATTATTCAAAAAATCATCTGGAAGAATGCCTTTATATGTTGTTCGCCAACTATCAACATGTACTTTTCCGATACCTATAGCATCTTCAATGTTTGCTTTTCTAATTTTCATATTGATCACCTCGAAAGTCGCATTTTATTTCCAAGATGATGGACGTATCTGACCCGATTCACCTCAGATTCTGCTTTAATTAAATATATATTTCTAAAATATGAGTATAGAATATAATAAACAGAAAATTCTTACTAACTTTTAGAGGGAAGAACTGAATCATAAAAAATTCTTACTATAAAGGCAGAATCACAAGTGTATAAATTCTACCTTCATAGTGTTTAAAATCAAAATGGTCAAGGAAATCTTTATGATGTTGTGGCACTTTTAATGAGGTGAGTTCTGTCCTAGGCTACTCACCATAATCGAACAGAAGTGACATTTAACAGTGACGCGAATATTGGCTACGCTTTTGCATAAAAAGACATCTGTCGTTGCTGTCGCTACGTTAGCACTACGCTTTCGCACAGAAAACATTTGTTGCCCCGACGCCCTCAGGATAGCACCCAGTCGGAACGGGAATCATCCCTTCTTTTTTTTGGCTGAGCCATACAAATGCATTTCTGATATTTGGTCCATTATTGTAAGTTTGGGATGATATTTTGACTAAAACCTATGTCATGTAAAAAAAAGTTGATTGGAGTGGAGGCTAGGCGACTCCTCGGGGATTAGCGTCACAGATGAGACCCTGGAGCGAGCATCGCGAGTGAAGCTGCTCATCGGACGCCGCGCCTAGCCGGAACGGAAATCAACTCCTCGTTTTGCCAAAGCCCTTTATTTTAACTTTAACTGTAAGTCACCGTGTGAAACTGTTACTTTTAGCTGGTTATCACCCTTATATAATTGTGATACTTTGTCGTCTTGATCTTTCTTATCAATTGTAAGATCCCCGAAGTCCGTTTGTAATTCAAAACCAAGTTCACTTTTTTTATTTTGTAAGTGAAGTGTAGCATCTCCAAAGTTAGACGTAATAGTGGATTGACCATTTAATGTTCCATCAATATTAATATCACCATGTTCACTTTCGGCAACGAAGCCGTTACTTGAAAATTGTTGTAGCTTCATATCACCAAATGATTGTGTAATCTCTGTTTTATCACCAGAAGTGTCTTTAAAAATAATGTCTCCAAAATCTTCAATTAGATTTAACTCCTGATAATTCAGACCACGAATGGTTGTATCCCCAAAATTACTATCAAGGATAACGGTTTTCAATTTTACATCTGAAGGAACATAGATTTTGATGGAAGGAGTTCTGAAGCTACCAAATCCGAATTCTAAACCATTCTTCTTCTTAGCCTTTGTTTCAACAGTTAATGTATTATCTTTAATACTGTACGTCACATCATCATTATTAATAACATTTGTTTCTAATGCATAACGATCACTAGTAACAATTTCAACATCTCCATAGTGATTGATAATATTGAGATTAGTGAAATCATCTAGTTTATAGGAATTGTTTACTAGTTTATTGTTCTCTGGCAATTGGATGCCTTCATCAGTTAACACAAAATTCCATTTCCCACCAGAGAAATAACCAACTAGAGCTAACAGTATACCAAAAGCAATCATAGTAATGGCAATATGGGTATGTCGAGACGTCATTAGTATCCCTCCTTCCGTTTCTTCATCATTTTATGAAATAGTTTACCTAATGCTTCAACACAAACAACAACGATTGTTTTGATCAAACGAGCAACGAATGGGAAAAGCAGAGTGCCCAGACCTGTTACAATAAAGCCAACGCCCATAAAGAGTAACGCTGTCGGCCAATGCTGAGTTAAAATGAAGAAACCTGAAATAAGTGCAACAATTCCACCGAAAAAGATACCAAGTACAGTTGCGATAATCGCAATGATAACGCTGAATATAACTGCTCCAAATGAAATAATAAGTGCTATAGCGACTACAAGTAACGGTAATGAAAGTGGGGCAGATATTATAGCTAGAATGATAAGCCAAATCGCAGACACATTCTTCTTAGTCGAAGTTGAGGTTGTTTCTAAATCCTTTAATGCATAGTCCGCCATTATTTGTGATGCAACATGAGAAGGGGAGCCTAGTTGTTGAATGACCCGCTGTTCGTTTTCCTCTCCTGCTTCATCGAAATATTCCTCATAATAGGCAAGCGCAGCATCAACCTCATGCGCTGGAAGACGTTGTAATTTCCCCCGTAGCTTTTTCAAATAGCTTGCTCTATTCATCATATTTCCCTCCTATAAGTACACAATCAACCTTTTCTTTATACTGTTGCCATTCTTTTAATAGTTCCAGTAATCGTATTTGACCTTGATCAGTAATTTGGTAATAGCGTCTATTTCTGCCTTGGTAGGGCTGATCGTAGGTTGTTAAGCAATTTGCTTTTTGTAAACGACGTAAAACTGGGTACAGCGTAGATTCTGATATATCCATCACAGATTGTATTTGCTGTGTTAATGAGTAGCCGTAAGCATCTTCCTTATCGACGATGGCGAGTACACAAGCGTCAAGTAAAGCTGAGCCAAGCTGAAATGTCATCTTTTATCACCTCACAATGGTTTACCTATACGAGGTTTTATATTATACGTCGTATAGTATGGTGGAAGTATATTACATATCGCGTTGATTTGTCAAATTTTATTAAAAAGTTCAAGAAAAAAATAAAAATGAAAGCAGTGTCATTTTTTAATTGACAATAAAAGGTATATAAATTACGATAAAAATGACAATGGTGTCATTTAAAATGTTTGGAGGTAAAGATAGTGCCAAAGGTAAGCCATGAATATGTACAGGAAAAGAAAAACAGCATTTTAGAAGCAGCTATAACAGTATGTAAAGTTAAGCCACTTTATGACATTTCGATGAGGGATATTATTAAAGCGTCAGGGGTAAGTCAGGGTGGGATTTATCGTTATTATTCAGACTTGGACGAAGTACTTGTTGATGTTATTAATCAAGTAAATGCTAACGCAGACTATAAACATATTATCGATGGAATTACGGGTACGAGTAACTCTCCCTCAGAAACAATCATTAAATTATTTAGTTTTCTTGGAGAGTACATGAAGGAAAACGTATCAACAGTTGGCAAAATTCAATTTGAGCTTACGATTTTATTTGCTAACAATCCAGAAAGAGAAAAGAAAATTTTATCGAACATTGTGGAAAATGAAAGTGGGCAATATTTGATGCAACAAATTTTTCATTCAATCCATAAGGGTATTTCTTCAGGATGTTTTCAGCTTGAGATATCGATAGAGGATTTATCTACTTTTATGATGACATCCATTGATGGCATTGTGAGAGACGTTGTCTTGCAAAAATGTTACGGAATGTTCTCAAATGATCAAGTGCAGTTTGATGAGATTCGATTGATGAATACACTTTGCAAATCCGTATTATTACTATTGGGTACGAAAGAAGGAGAGGATTAAAGTTGGGAGTAGAGATAAGAAGATTTCTATTTTATACCTTTGCTACGTCTTGGATAATATGGGGCAGTTTAGCTTTGTTAACACAGCTAAATTTGCTGGAGTTTGACAATGCAATATCAATGCTATTATTTATTCTCGGCGGCATTACTCCTGCAATTTGTGAGATTTGGTTGAAAAAGAAATATTCGACTAAAGAAGAGTTCAAATCATTTATCCATAATGTGAAAAATCCTAAGCTTCCTGTTTCATGGTACCTATTTGCAATCGGATTCGCATTTGCGGCGTGTTTTTTACCAACTCTATGGGGTGGAGCGACTATGGAGAATCCAATGTATCTGGCGTTACTTGAATTGCCAATCATGATTATTGGTGGAGGACTAGAAGAAATTGGCTGGCGTGGTTTTTTACAGCCTACATTACAAAAAAGATGGTCTCCTTTCACAAGTACAATTATTGTGGGCGTTATTTGGACAGTTTGGCATTTGCCATTATGGTTCGTCATTGGATCAAACCAAATGAACATGAACTTCCTATGGTTTTCTCTAACAGCTTTAGCACTATCCTTTTTATTGACAATCATTTACCTCTCCACTAAAAGTATTTTTCTCTGTATTATTTTCCACGCTTTAATTAATTCATTTTGGGATGTCGTCTTTGTACCAGTTACAAATGTAACATCTGGTTTATTCACATTTTTATTTGCCCTGTTTCTATTTACAGTGTATGAAGTTTATCGAAAATCAAACTTTCAGAAACGATTGGTTTGAAATTAGAAAAAACTACTAAGTGTAATTATTAGAAAATAATATTTGAAGATTACTAGGGGAATCTGTTATAGTATGTGCGAAGGGCAGTATCCTTTTGTGAACGGCACCTTCAAAACGTAAGAACTATTTACAATAAATATCTGCCTTGATCTTTATATGACAGGGACGGAAGAAAACAAGCGTTCAAAAATATAACTTGATTCAATGGAATGGGCAATTCTCTCAAAGAGATTTGATTACGTATCCCATTATTAAGTTATGGCCTCTACTCAAAAAACAAGAGGTGATTTTTGATAACGAACGAAACACTACCCTTCTGTCCATATTAGGAACAGAGGGGTTTTTCTGTTTTCTTCCCTTAAAAAAGGGGGACTACATGATGAAAACAACTTCAGATTTTTTAAAGATGAAGGCAGCAGGTGAGAAAATCGTTATGCTCACGGCATACGATTATCCTGCTGCAAAATTTGCCGAGGAAGCAGGCGTCGATATGATTCTAGTGGGAGATTCACTAGGTATGGTAGTACTAGGCTATGATTCTACAATGCCAGTAACAGTAGCCGATATGGTCCATCATGCAAAAGCAGTACGTCGCGGTGCAAAGGATACGTTTGTTGTTGTGGATATGCCATTTGGTTCGTACCACGGTGATGTACACGAGACGTTGAAAACGGCAGTATCTATGATGCAAGAAACAGGAGCAGATGCACTAAAGTTAGAGGGAGCAGACGATGTTCTACCAGCAATTCGTAAATTAACGTCAGCTGGCATTCCGGTGGTAGCTCATTTAGGTTTACTACCTCAATCAGCAGGAGTACTTGGTGGCTACAAAGTTCAGGGTAAAACAGCTGAACAGGCAACGAAACTCATTGAAGATGCAAAAAAATGTCAAGAGGCTGGAGCGTGTGCAGTCGTCTTAGAATGTATTCCGCATCAGCTAACAGAGATGGTATCCGCTAATCTCATCATTCCAACGATCGGCATTGGAGCTGGTGTTGAGGCTGATGGGCAAGTTTTGGTTTATCATGACATGTTAAGCTACGGTTCACATCATGTACCAAAATTTGTGGAACAGTTTGCTAATATGGACCAAGAAGCAAGTCGTGGAATTGTTAGTTACGTAGAAGCTGTCAAGGCAGGTACATTCCCTGCGCCGAAGCATTCCTTCACGATGAAAGAGGAAGCATTGGATCAGCTATATGGGGGCGTAAAGTAATGAAAGTCGTAACTACAATCCAAGCACTAACCGTAGAAATCCAAGCAGCTAAGCAAGCTCAAAAAACAATTGGACTCGTTCCAACAATGGGGTATTTACATGAGGGCCATTTAACACTAGCGAAAACAGCTCGTGCCGAAAATGATTTAGTCGTTATGAGTATATTTGTAAACCCAACACAATTTGGGCCAAACGAAGACTTTGAAAGCTATCCACGTGATTTGCCACGGGATACTGCTTTGGCAGAGTCTGTCGGCGTTGATATTATTTTCGCACCGAGTGTTGAAGAAATGTATCCGAGTGATGGTGGTATTCGTATTCATGCGGGTGAACAGGCAACAATTCTTTGTGGAGCGAGCCGTCCAGGTCATTTTGATGGCGTTTTACAGGTCGTATCAAAATTATTTCACCTAGCACAGCCGACACGAGCTTATTTTGGACAAAAAGATGCACAGCAGGTTGCTATTATTGCTACAATGGTACGCGATTTTAACTTCCCTTTAGAAATGCGAGTAGTACCCATTGTACGTGAGGAGGACGGTTTAGCGAAATCCTCTCGTAATGTGTATTTAAGTGAAGAGGAGCGTCTTGAGGCACCAGCAATTAATGAAGCGCTACAGCTTGCTCGTGATAGCTTTCTAGCGAATGGTGATGCAGCGAATGCGCTTGCTAAAGCAAAGGCACACATTGCAGCACGCACACATGGCCACATTGACTATATTGAGCTATTAGCGTATCCAGATTTAACACCAGCAACTGCTGAAACTGAACAAGTGCTTTTAGCAGCAGCCGTCTATATGGGGAATACTCGTTTAATTGATAATTGTATCTTTAATGTGAAAGAAGGATTGTAATATGTTACGAATGATGATGAACAGTAAAATCCACCGTGCTACAGTGACACAAGCAGATTTAAACTATGTTGGATCTATTACGATTGATGAGGATATTTTAGATGCAGTAGGGATGCTACCAAACGAAAAAGTGCATATCGTCAATAACAACAATGGCGCACGCTTTGAAACTTATATTATTGCAGGGGAACGTGGATCAGGCGTTATTTGTGTGAACGGTGCAGCAGCACGCCTAGTACAACGTGGAGATATTGTGATTATTATTTCTTATGTGTATGTAGATCATGAAGAGGCAGAAGATCATAAGCCAACAGTGGCCATTATGGGCGAAGACAATACAATTAAAGAAATGATTACCTATGAACCAGAAGCAACGGTGATGTAATAGGGAGGAAGCATGTACAAATTGTACATGCTTCTTTTTGTGTTCAATCTAAAGAGGCGAAGGGATGCCGTTGAGCCAAATATATGATAAAATTCATCTATCTAATGTGAACTGTGAGTTGAGATGTATGATGGAAAGTCAAAAGTATGCAATTGTAGATTTAGAGACGACAGGTCATTCACCGGCAAATGGGGACCGAATGATTCAAATAGCAATTGTTATTATGAAAGATTGGAAAATTGAGAAAACGTATACGAAGTTTATTTATCCAGGTAAGGCCATTCCAACTTTCATTCAGGATTTAACGCATATTACGGATGAGGATGTAAAGGATGCCTTGCCGTTTGAGGCACATGCCGACTACATATATGAACTGCTTGCTGATTGTGTATTTGTCGCGCATAATGCGGATTTTGACTTATCCTTTTTACAAGCAGAATTTAAGCGTGCAGGTTTACCGAAATGGCAAGGTAAAAAGATGGACACGGTTGAGCTTGCCAAAATATTATTTCCAATGTCACTTAGCTTTAAACTAGGTGATTTAGCGGCAGATTTAAATATAGAGCTAACAAATGCACACCGAGCTGATGACGATGCCCGTGCAACGGCTGAGCTCTTTAAACATTGCTGGAGGGAGCTACTCAGTCTCCCACAGCTAACTCTTGAACAAATGCATAAACGCTCATTCAGATTAAAATCAAATTTATCTCAGCTTTTCTTTGAGGCTCTTCAAATTAAACGACAGCATGTAACTGTTAATGAGAATGTCTCCTACTATCGTAATTTGGCCATTTCTGATGGAAGAAAAAAGCGTACAATTAACTCGGAGATTGTATCGTACCCGCAAACAACAGCTGACAAAACAGCATTAATGACAAAGGCGATGCCAAATTTTGAGCAACGACCTGCACAATTCGAAATGATGGACACTATTTGGCAGGCGCTAAATGACAAAAGGGAGTGCGTGATAGAGGCCTCAACAGGTATTGGTAAAACAGCGGGCTATCTACTCCCTGCGATTTTGTATGCTCGAGCAGTCGATAAAAAAATTGCGATTAGCACATATACGTCACACTTGCAGGAGCAGCTTGTTGAGGAAGAGCTCCCAAAGATTGAAAAAATCCTAGGCACTAAAGTAAATATTGCTGTTCTTAAGGGCATGCAGCATTATATTGACGTTGCACGCTTTGAGCAATGTATGGCTTATGCTGATGAAACTTATGATGATACATTTACGATTTTGCAGATTCTCGTTTGGCTGACCAAAACAGAAACAGGTGTGCTAAGTGAGCTCAATGTATCTGGTGGTGGACAACTATTTTTAGAGAAAATCCGCAAAATGCCCGATGAAAAACCTTCAAAGGGCTTTGATTTCTATGAGCAAGCGTTAAAAAATAGTGAATTTGCCGATTGCATTGTAACCAATCATTCTATGGTACTCAGTGATTTAGTTCGTCAAACACCAATCTTTACACAAATTGACGGATGGATCATTGACGAAGCACATCAATTTATACAATCTGCTATGCAGCAAGACGAAATTGTCTTCTCCTATACGCAGTGGAAGTACATTTTCGGTCAAATAGGAACGATGGAGGAAACTGCTTTGTTCCAACAATTTAGTCAGGCAGCTAAGAAAAAACAACGTGTTTCTATGCAAAGCTTGCAACGACTAGATGCACAATTTATACGCCTGCAACGGACATTCGATGACACTATTCAGCGGGCTGTTCAAAAAATGCAGCAACAAATAAAAGGAAAAAGGGCTAGTAGCAAATGCACTTTGTTTTTAGAGGATGTATCGCTAGCAAAAGAACCGCTTTTACAAGTGAGTAAGCTTACACAACAGTGGCTTGATCTTGCGACGGAAGTAGGGCAGGCTTTTGAAAATAATATTGAGCAACTAGATAAAAATGAGCTCTATATATTATCGGAATGGCATTATTGGATCCGTGAATTAAAAGTGAAAATCGCTGAATGGGAGGAAATTTTCCTATCGTCACAGGATGATAATTCAGTGTGGTTAGAATTTGATTTACGGAGCGTTCCAGGGAGCTTGCACGTCTTTAAAAAGCCTGTTAATATCACGCCTATCATTGAAAAAGTACTTGCACCACTTCGGAAGCAGGCAAGTATTGTGTGGACTTCAGGTACTTTAACTGTGCCAGGTAATGAACGTTTTGTGACGCGTCAACTCGGTATTTCTGATAGTGTGCAAGTAAGAAAGCTCCAAGCGCCACCATCCTATTATGCAGGAGCGAAGGCATTTATTGTCACAGATATGCCCGATATTCAACATGTGTCACAGGATGAATATATTGAAGCGGTCGCCCATGCCATTACACGTACAGTGCGGATGACGGAAGGACGTTGTTTTGTCCTATTTACTGCACAGGACATGCTTCGAAAAACAGTGGAGCTTATTCAAGATAGTGAACTCCTTGATGACTATATGCTCTTTGCACAAGGCGTCACAGGTGGTAGCCGTATGCGAATCTTGAAATCATTCCAAAAGTTTAGTCACTCCGTTCTTTTTGGTACTAACAGCTTCTGGGAAGGTGTAGACGTTCCAGGTAATGCACTTGCATCGGTTATTGTTGTACGCCTGCCGTTCTCCTCACCAGAAGAGCCTGTATTTAAGGCACGAGCAAAACATATTACCGCACAAGGTCGAAATTCCTTCAACGAGTTATCACTACCAGAAGCCATCATGCGTTTTAAACAAGGCTTTGGTCGTTTAATTCGTTCATCACAGGACAAAGGAGCCTTTATCGTTTTAGACCGCCGCATTTCAACAAAGTCGTACGGTAAGGAATTTGTCAAGGCGTTACCACCGATTGATGTTAAGAAATTGCAGCTACCTGAGTTGTTAAAGGAACTTAATAATTGGCAGAAATAGCTGGAACCCCTTTTAGCAGTTTTGTTAAAAGGGGTTTTTTGGATAGGTGGAAGTAGGGAGCGGAGCGAATAAAGAACTCCAAGCTGCTACCAGAGCCTAAAAAAAGCCCTCGACAAATTGAAGGGCACTGAAAAAGTCCATATCTTCTCACATTGCGAGGTATTCAACGATTAAATCGTTGAATACCTCGCTTTTTTCATTTGGCACTGTGACT
>NZ_JBGCCD010000035.1:0-60089 GCF_041262405.1 Lysinibacillus sp. RC79 | reverse complement strand
CACCCGTTCCCATACCGAACACGGAAGTTAAGCTCTTTAGCGCCGATGGTAGTTGGGGGCTTCCCCCTGTGAGAGTAGGACGTCGCTAGGCAAAAAGTAGCCACTGAGAAATCAGTGGCTTTTTTATTGTTTAAAACCCGCTAATAACCCACTAAAAAATGTTAGAATTTAATTGATTTAAATTAACAAAAAGGGGTGTATTGAAATGGCAACAGGGTTATATAGTGAAAATATTCAAATTGAACGAGCCAAACTACAGGAGTTTATTCAAAATAAAGAGCAATGGGCTGTACTAATACCCGGTTATTTACATCATGAATTTCCAAATGATCAAAATATGATTTGGGTATTCCAAGGTGATTTTGGCATTATCCAAAAAGCTGTAAAGGTTGAGCTTAAGGGCAAGGAGTCAAATCTTAATCAAGTTATGTTTGATTTGGTAGGCTTATCAGATCCGATAAATGGTGATGGTTATTTTGAAATTACACAAAATCAAGACGGTACATGTCAGTTAGCAGGCAATTTAACAATGAAGGCAAGCGGTTTCTTAGCGGGGATGATGAATCCAATTTTAGAAAAGTTTGTACCGCAATTAGTAGAAAAGCTAGTACAAGAGATGGCGGTAAAAGCTAGTATCTAGTATGTTAGTAGAGAAACTGGCGTTAAGTACATTTTAGAATAGTTTTTACTAAGAAGAGTAGAAGGTCATTGCTATTAGGTGCAATGATCTTTTTGTATTCATCACCAAAAGTTCGGGCTGATATTTTATTAAAACGTTAATAAATTGTAACTGAAATCACCCTTAAGTTATTCGTTATTACCTGGAATAACTTGACAGAACTTTTGGTAAAGTTTAAATTTGAGTATATACTCAAATTTAAAAACGGTGGTGAAAAAGTTTGATATCAAAGAAGGATAAAATTTTGGAAGCGTCATTAGAGCTTTTTACTAAAAAGGGCTATACTGCAACGACTACTAAAGAAATAGCCTTAAAGAGCGGAGTAGCAGAGGGGCTTATATTTTATTATTTTAAAGATAAAAATGAACTTCTTAATTATCTTATTCGTGAATTTTCATTTATTGGCTCACTACAAAATGAGATAAAAGAGCTTTCAAAAATGGAGCCCTATCCAGCTTTAATTAAATTTGGACAATTATATGCGGATTTTTTATTACATAATAAAAGCTTTTTAACGTTTATTTGGTCCCCAGAAATAGTACAGAACACAAATGTTAGTAAGGATATTGTGGATTTTATAAATACAATGGGTGAACAAGTCAGTTCATTTTTGATAAGAGCTTCTTCATGTACTGTAGAAAAAAGGACAATAGAAACAGCAGCTTCAATGTTTCTTTCAACAATATTAACGCATGTTTTAGTTGAAGAAAGAAAGACAGATAAAATGCCAATTGAAAATAATGATTATATTGAAGAGATAGCAATGTTTGTTTTAAAAGGGATGCAAAATTCACATTAAGTAAATTTTTTTGGCTCATCACCAAAAGTTGTGGATGACATTTATTAAAACGTGTGTAATTTATAGAAGTTGATTTCCGTCCCGATCAGGCGCCCCTAGGAAAGCGCCCAATCGGAACGGAAATCAACCACACGTTATAGTGAGGAGCTATTTTTTTGAGAAACATTTGAGTAATTACTCAATATAAAAGGAGGAATTATTATGGAACAATGGGTAGGTATTCAAACACTTATTTGGCTATTCCCTATTATGTTTATTTTTCATGATTTTGAGGAAATTATTATGGTTGAAAAGTGGCTAAATAAGAATTCTACTATTTTGTACGAAAGATTGCCGAAAAAAATTGCTGATCGAGTTATGAAACAGTTCTCGATGTCGACAGCGCAGTTTGCTGTAGCAGTAATCGTAATATTCATGTTTGTAAGTAGTTCCACATTTATAGCAAATCAGTATGTGAATCAAGGGCCATTTGGAGATATCTACTTTTTCACTGTTGTTACGCTAACCTACTTTCTACATGCGTTCACTCACCTGGCACAGTCTATTTTTCTTCGTTCCATTACACCCGGTGCACTCACATCTTTGATAATCGTCATTCCATATAGTTTAATTTTGTATCGTTCTTTATTAGTCAATAACGTCATAACATGGAACATTATTTTTGTATGTTTGCCATTTTGTCTTGTAGTGATCCCTGTTGCATTATTAGCACATTGGATCGGGAAAAAGGTTATATGAATTCCACTTTATTTATATCCATTCAGCAAATGTTTTTGTACCGTAAGTGTTATAATTAACTAAGAATATAACGGAAATGGGTGTTTTGTTTTGCAAAAGAAAAAGCCGATTGTAGAAGGGTTAGAGCGCTTTCGACAACAACAAAATATTTCCTTTCATGTCCCAGGGCATAAGCATGGAGAGCTGTCCCATCTTCCTCAGCCCTTTAAAGATGTAATGCGGTATGATGTGACTGAATTATCAGGTCTGGATGACTTACATCACCCAGAGGAAATGATATTAGAGGCAGAAAACTTGTTGGCAGATACCTATGGGGCGATGAAAAGCTTCTTTTTAGTAGGTGGATCTACAGTTGGAAATTTAGCGATGATTTATGCCACATGTAAAAAAGGGGATACGATTATTGTTCAACGTAATGCACATAAGTCTATATTTCACGCAATTGAGCTTGTTGGAGCAAAACCTGTATTTGTTTCCCCGCAATGGGATGAACGTACATTAACTGCAACACATGTTTCTTATAAAGATTTAAAAGATGCAGTTGATGATTATCCAGAGGCTCGTGCAGTCGTTTTAACGTATCCTACTTACTATGGTATGACATCTAAAGAAATACAGCAGCAGATTGCGTATTGTCATGAGAAAGGTATTCCTGTTTTAGTGGATGAAGCACATGGAGCCCATTTTAGTGCATGTACCTTATTTCAACCATCAGCATTGACATTTGGTGCAGACATAGTAGTACAGTCTGCACATAAAACATTGCCTGCTATGACAATGGCATCCTTTATGCATGTTAATTCTAACTTAATCGATGTCGATAAAATAAATCACTATTTACGAATGCTACAATCTAGCAGCCCATCCTATCTTTTATTGGCTTCTTTAGATGATGCACGCTATTATATACAGACATATATGGAGAGTGATGGTGCATATATAATAGAAAAAAGGAATCAATGGATAGAGGCATTACGAGCTATTGGCTCTTTGGAAGTTATTGAGGTAGACGACCCTATAAAAATATTGTTACGCGTTGATGGTTATAGCGGTTTTCAATTACAAGAAGCGTTAGAAGCAAAGCATGTATATGCAGAACTAGCAGATGCAAATCAAGTATTGCTTGTGCTACCTTTGTTGAAACATGGGCATAACTATCCATTTGCAGAAATACGTGTCCGTATTAAGGATGCTATAACATTATTGTTAAGTACACCAAAGGCGGAAATAATAACTGCTTCACAAACAGCCTATAATTTTGTGGCCATTACGGAACCAGCCTATACGTTTGATGAAATTGAAAAGTCGGAAAAAGAATGGTTACCGTATATGCGAACAATGGGACGTATCTCTGCTAGTATGATTATTCCTTATCCACCAGGCATTCCATTGCTTGTTCCTGGCGAAAAAATAACAGTAGCAAAGTTGAGTCAGCTAGAGGAGTTACTGGCTAGTGGTGCGACATTCCAAGGAAATCACCGTTTAGAAGAAAAGATGATTGAGATCATTAAATAGTTGGAGGCAATAACAGCATGAATTGCAATTTATTTATTACATTTGAAGGTCCAGAGGGTGCTGGAAAAACAACAGTTATTCAAAAAATAGCCGAGCGACTTGCAGAAGAAAATATTGATGTATTAGCAACGAGAGAACCTGGCGGTATTGACATTGCTGAGAAAATTAGGAGCATTATTTTAAATCCTGAACATACAGCCATGGATGAGCGAACAGAAGCATTATTATACGCAGCAGCGAGAAGTCAGCATTATTTTGAAAAAGTAAGACCTGCGTTGGATGCTGGTAAAATGGTTATTTGCGATCGATTTATCGACTCATCATTAGCATACCAAGGATATGCACGTGGTATCGGCGTTGATGAAGTATTATCCATTAATGAGTTTGCAATCGGTAAGAAGCTACCCGATATGACAATATTATTTGACCTTGCACCAGAGGTTGGCTTGGCACGGATTCATGCTCATGGAGAGCGAGAAGTAAATCGCTTAGACGTTGAAAGCTTAGCTTTTCATAAGAAGGTTCGGGAAGGATATTTACAGTTAGTAGAGCGTTACCCTGGACGTATACATGTCGTCAATGCAGACCAAAATATTGAACGTGTTGTTGAAGATGTATGGTCATTATTATATGAAGCAATACAGTAAATGAATGAAGTTGTCTACCACAATGTGATATAATGGTAACGTCTATAATTTTATCTTCATTCAGCATTGTTTTCTGCGCGACAGCGGCAAAATGTTTTAAGATGAATGAGGATGCGGTTCCTTTTCAGTAGATATTCAAACACCTACTGAAATAGAGGAACTCCGGCGTATGTCACGGAATCGGAAAGAAGTTCTTAAAGGGTGTTAGCCTAAAATCATCGCATCTATGTGATAACGGCTAAATGACCTGCATCGGTAAAAACGCCACGTCCTGTGGCATTACCGAAATGACCGACATCGTGTCGGGCCTAAGCTCAAAGCCGAATCCTGACACAATTATGCCGAGGCATAATTGATAAAAGGTAACTAAAAATTATTTAGATTAATTTTATCAAAGGGGTGAGTGCGAATGAAGTTAGTCGTAGCTGTAGTGCAAGATCAGGATAGTAGTCGCTTATCGAATGCTTTAACGAAAAATCAGTTTCGCGCAACTAAATTAGCGAGCACAGGGGGATTTTTACGCTCTGGAAATACGACGTTTCTTATTGGGACGGAAGACTCTCTCATACCCAAAGTTTTAGATATTATTCGTGATAATTGTCGAGCACGAGAACAAATGGTTGCACCTGTTTCGCCATTAGGCGGGAATACAGATTCCTATATACCTTATCCTGTGGAGGTAGAGGTAGGAGGAGCGACTGTTTTTGTATTACCAATTGAACAGTTTCATCATTTTTAATTCATTGCCACGTTAAACGAGAAGTAAATCATATTATAAATTAGCTTTTGTGTATTTGATAAAGAAAGCAAGTGGGGGCGAAACAGCTTGAAGATCAATCAAGATATACGTGTCGGGTTAAATACTAATCGTAAAGAGCCACTTCATAACAATAATCAAAATAACCGATTTGGAGATATGGTCGTCAAGCAAGGAACCAAATTGCAAACTGAACAGATTACACGATTGCTAGGGGATATTTCTACAGCAGGTGACCGTGTTGCAAGGTCACGTAATTTACGAGAACTTGCTCGTTTTAAAATGCTTGTTAAACGATTTTTACAAGAAACGGTAGAGAATGGTATGGATTTAAAGCAATCGCATACATGGAATCGTTTTGGTGAAGGAAGGCGCTTAAAAATAATCGAAACTATTGATACGCGTCTTGTAGAGCTTGCGCAAGACATTTTAGATGAAGAAAAGGAAGCAATTGACCTACTTGATAAAATCGGTGAGATTAAAGGCTTATTAATTAATTTGTATATGTAAAACCCGTGTCTCGTTCTCTTGTAGGCGCGGGCTTTTTTCAAATCTATTCAGCAGCCAAATTTACAGCACTGGGTTAAGATTTTATTTGCTGCAAACTAATTAACAATGTAACTAATCTATCTGCTCTAAAGTTGCAGATATTTCTGCACAAAAAATGAGCAATAGGAAAGGAAACAATTATGCTATGAGTGTAATTGATATAGGAAGGAATTTAAATATATGGCCAAGAATGTTGAAGAGCTACTCACACTACAACCAGTCGTAATGAAGCAGCTTCAAACGATTTTTGACAAAAATAGATTAGCACATGCATACATTTTTGATGGCGAAAAAGGGACAGGCAAAGTAGATATTATGCAGTTTTTTGTCAAATTAATGCTATGTGAGCAACCAAATCAAAATGTTCCATGTGAAACATGTCGAAATTGCAGACGTGTTGATTCGGGTAATCATCCAAATATTCATCAAATTCATCCAGAAGGTCAATTTATAAAAATTGATCAAATGCGTGAATTAATTGCAGAAATGAAGATGATGGGTGTTGAAGAGGGACGTAAGATTTATGTACTTCATCATGCAGACCGTCTCAATATCGCATCTGCAAACATGATACTTAAATTTTTAGAGGAACCTGATGGTGAGGTAACAGCGATTTTGTTAACGGAGCAAATGCAGTCAATTTTACCAACGATTCGCTCTCGCTGCCAGCATATTAAATTTCAAAAAATGCCTCGACATATATTGTTAAAGCATTTGCAAGATAACAACATTTCTTACTCGATGGCTTCTACAGTGAGCATGATGACGAACGAGCTCGAAACAGCTATGATTTTAGCAAATGATGAGCAGTTTGCACATGCTCGAAAAACAGTGTTAAAATTAGTAGAGGCAATTCGTCAGAATGTACATGAAGCAATGCTTGTTGTACATGAAGAATGGTTGCCACTGTTTAAAGAAAAAGGCGAGCTGGAGCAGGCATTAGATTTATTACTATTTGCTTACCGTGATATAGTGTCAATAAAAGCTAATCCCGAAGCAGCTTGTACTTACCCAGACATGTTACAGACATTTAAAGAAGCGGCATTACATTCGACTTATGAACGTCTATCTAGTCAAATGGAGTCTATTTTACAGGCACGTTCATCTTTACAGCGTAACATGAATAGGACGTTAATGATGGAGCAGTTAATGCTAAATCTGCAGGAGGGATATACATTTGTATAATGTAGTGGGAGTCCGCTTTAAAAAAGCGGGTAAAATATATTATTTTGATCCAGCATCATATCTACTAGAGGACAGTCAATATGTCATTGTAGAGACAGCTCGCGGTGTAGAATATGGTAAAGTAGTTGTCCCTCAAAAGGTTGTTGGGGATAATGATGTTGTATTACCACTTAAACAAGTTCTACGACCAGCGGATGAACGTGATCGTATCCAAGTAGAGGAAAATGCTGCCGAATCAAAGCGCGCATTTGAACTAGCAAGTACAAAAATCATAGAGCATAATTTAGAAATGAAGCTCGTTGATGTTGAATATACATTTGATCGTAATAAGATCATCTTTTATTTTACGGCTGAAGGACGCGTTGATTTCAGAGATCTTGTAAAAGATTTAGCTTCGGTTTTTAGGACACGTATTGAACTTCGTCAAATTGGTGTACGTGATGAGGCCAAGCTGTTAGGTGGCATTGGTCCATGTGGCCGGATGCTTTGCTGCTCAACTTTTTTAGGAGATTTTGAGCCGGTTTCTATTAAAATGGCTAAAGATCAAAATTTATCTTTAAATCCATCCAAAATTTCAGGTCTTTGCGGTCGTTTAATGTGCTGCTTGAAGTATGAAAATGATGAATATGAAGAAGCAAAAGAGGGCATGCCAGATATTGGTGAAATGACGATGACACCAGATGGCCGCGGTAAAGTTGTTGGTTTAAATGTACTGGAAAGGCTCATTCAAGTATATTTACAAGAGCAGGAGCGCACAGTCGAGTATACATTAGAAGAACTGCTAGCATGCGAAAAAAATCTTATTTAAGATAGAGAATTGGACGAGGTGGCTTGGGTGAAGGACCGTAATTTCTTAGATACCGTTATGGAGTTCGAACAACAGCTCGAAGCAATGCAGGAGCAATTTAGTGCATTGAAACAATTTGTAGCGTTAATGATGGAGGAGCATAAGGCACTCGAAACAGAAAATCATCACCTTCGTACACGTCTAGAAGAACTACTTTCTAATGAAAACTCTGTACAGGCTGCTGATGAGAAGAAAGAGAATCCGTTAGATATTGGTGAGGGTTATGATAACCTAGCACGTTTATACCAAGAAGGCTTCCATGTTTGTCATGTTCATTTCGGAAGTTCACGTAAAGGTGAAGACTGTCTGTTTTGTCTATCATTTTTAAATAAACAAAATGTGTAATAGAAGGCTGATTCCCACTATGGTGGTGTCAGTCTTTTGTTTTGTATAATAGGAGGAAGAAACATGGAAAATTGGTTAAAAGGTGACGAACGGTTAGACTATTTATTGGCTGAGAATTTACGTATTATTCAAAGTCCCTCTGTCTTTTCGTTTTCATTGGATGCAGTGTTACTTTCGAAATTTGTCAATGTTCCATATCATAAAGGGAAAATGGTTGATTTGTGCTCAGGTAATGGTGTAATCCCACTTTTTCTAAGTGCCAGAACAAAGGGACATATTACAGGAGTAGAAATTCAACCACGTTTATTTGATATGGCTGAGCGAAGTATCCGTTACAATAAGTTAGAAGAGCAAATTCATATGGTCCTTGGTGATGTGAAGGAAATTCCTAAGGAGCTTGGTATTGAAAAATATGATGTTGTAACCTGTAATCCACCATATTTTTTAGCACATGAAGCTAGTGATAAAAATTTAAGTGAGCATTACGCTATTGCACGTCATGAACTATATTTAACGTTAGAGGAAGCAATACAATCAACAAGTAAATTATTAAAACAAGGCGGAAAGGCAGCTTTTGTTCATCGTCCTGGTCGGTTATTAGATATTGTTACGACAATGCGTGCTAATCGTTTAGAGCCTAAACGTATGCAACTTATTTATCCAAAAGAAGGTAAGGAGGCCAATACACTATTAATAGAAGGAATTAAAGACGGTAAACCTGATTTGAAAATATTACCGCCTCTGTATGTTTATAATGAGAATAATGAATATACAGCAGAAGTGAGAGAAATCCTTTATGGAAAAGAACAATAGCCATTATTTTTATGTGTTAGAATGTGCAGATCAATCCTTTTACGCAGGCTACACGAATAATGTAGACAGGCGTATCGCTGTACATAATGCTGGTAAGGGAGCAAAATATACGAGAGCGCGAGGACCGGTGGATTGCATTTATGTGGAGGAATTCGATACGAAACAAGAGGCGATGCGTGCAGAATATGCTTTTAAACAACTAACACGAACGCAAAAAATGAAATATATAGGGAGGGCTGACTCATGAAATCTCAGAAAAGTACAATGCACGGTCATACAGGTTGTTTATATTTAGTGGCAACGCCTATTGGCAACCTAGAGGATATGAGTGTACGTGCGCTACGTATTTTAAAGGAAGCAGATATTATTGCTGCCGAGGATACACGTAATACAAAGAAGCTATGCAACTACTTTGATATAGGAACACCACTGATAAGCTATCATGAACATAATTTAGAGGTGGGGGGAGAGAAGCTATTAGCCTTCTTACGTGAAGGAAAAACAGTTGCATTAGTTAGTGATGCTGGTCTACCTTGTATTTCCGATCCTGGTGCAGATATAGTCGAAAAAGCAATCGAGCAAGACTTTCCAGTTGTGCCGGTACCAGGTCCCAATGCAGCAATATCAGCATTAATCGCTTCTGGATTAACACCGCAGCCATTTTTCTTTTATGGATTTTTAAATCGAGGAAAAAAGGAACGTCGACAGCAATTAGAGCAACTAAAAAAACGTCAGGAAACTATTTTGTTTTATGAGGCTCCTCATCGTTTAAAGGACACTTTGAAAGATATGGAAACTATTCTTGGTAATCGTCGAATTGTATTAGCTCGAGAGTTAACTAAAAAATTCGAAGAGTTTTTACGTGGTACGGTGGCTGAAGCAGTGGAATGGTCACAAACAGAGGAAATTCGAGGAGAATTTTGTATTGTCCTTGAAGGAAACGAGAATGCTGAGGAAGAAAATAGTGAAGAAGCCTATTGGATGACAATGTCTATCGTTGAACATGTTGATTATATTATTGATCATACAGGTGTTACATCAAAAGAAGCTATAAAGGAAGTAGCAAAACTACGTCAAGTTGCAAAACGAGACGTCTATAATGAATACCATAGTTAATGTAAAGAAAGAGGCTGCCTTAATAGGGCACCTCTTTTTTTGTATATCTATTCATCCCATAACGAGGGGTTGATTTCCGTTCCGGCTGGGCGCCTTCCTGGGGGCGTCCGATGAGCCGCTTGGGCCAACGGATGTTTTTTGCGCGAAAGCGTAGTGCTAACGTAGCGTCAGCAACAGCACGATGTTGGTCACGAAGGCGTTATCACAGGATGTGATGGTTTTAGCCTTCGTTCCTCTACCGCTGATCCCCAAGGAGTCGCCCAGCCTCCACTCCAATCAACTAATATTCAACGTTTTAACATATGTCACGCTTAATCTTTAGTGATGAGCACAGAAAATCATTTAAATTGATAATAATTGTAAAAAATAGTATTCTTAATCATGAAAGGTCTGACATGGACATTATAAGGGACTTAAGAATTGGTTATATTATAATTATCTTCTATTGAATGAAGATAACCCCTACGGATACAATTACGCCAAGTCGAAATTGATAAAAAATAAAACACCCAAATCACAGTGTTTGATTTAGGTGTGTATATCAAATTATTTTGTTAAGTTAGATTGGATTTCTTTCACTAACATTTCTGCGCCTTCAGGGCTTAAAATTAATTTGCCTCCAACTAGACGGAAGTTATCATCAGAAACTTCACCAGTTACAGCACATGTCATGTTAGGCATATATTTTTTTAAGATGATTTTGTCATCATCCACATAGATTTCTAAAGCGTCTTTCTCTGCAATACCTAATGTACGGCGAAGTTCGATTGGAATTACTACACGACCTAATTCATCGACTTTACGAACGATTCCTGTTGATTTCATAATTATATTTCCTCCTAATGTTAAAAGTTATATTGGTATTTCGTCAAATTTCGACATATTTTCCTTGTCTGATAGTTATCATACCAAGTAATGCCATAAACGTCAATTAATTAATACACTAATATTATTGTTTTGAAAAAATTTTTTGAGGAGAAAACAGATATTTTGGTTTTTTTAAAAGGTTTTTATTATATATTTTAATTTATAGTAAAAAAGCTTCTTATTTAAGACATTAAATGGATTGATTATATCATTCGACATTTTTCGCGGATGATAAACTATCAATCAATTATGCCTTGGCATAATTGCGTCCGGAATCGGCTTTGTGCTTAGGCCTGCACGAGGGCCGACACGATGTCGGTCATTTCGGTAATGCCACAGGACGTGGCGTTTTTGCCGATACAGGTCAGTTAGCCGTTATCGCATGGATGCGATGATTTTAGGCTAACATCCTTTAAGAGCTCCTTTCCGATTCCGTGACATCCGCCGGAGGCTTTAGGCCAACACGATGTTGGTCACTCAGGCGTTTTCACAGGATGTGAAGGTCTTAGCCTGAGTTCCTCTATTTCAGCGGGTGTTTGGACACCCGCTAAAAGAAGTTGAAACGAATTTCGTACTTAGTTAGAATAGATAGTATACTGTGAAACAATGGAGGCAGTTCTCGTGAGCGAACAAGATAAAACATTCTATATAACAACCCCTATTTATTACCCAAGTGGGAAATTCCATATTGGTACAGCGTATACAACTGTAGCATCAGATACAATTGCACGTTATAAACGTTTACGTGGTTATGATGTACGTTTTTTAACTGGAATGGATGAGCATGGGCAAAAAATTCAAGAAAAAGCGGCAGAAGCGGGCAAACATCCACAAGAATACGTGAATGAAATTGCAGATGCTGCGAAAAAACTTTGGGCATTAATGGACATTTCATATGATGACTTTATTCAGACAACGCAAGAGCGTCATACGAAAACTGTCGAAAAGATTTTCCAAAAGTTTTTAGATAATGGTGATATTTATAAAGGTGAGTATGAAGGTTGGTACTGTACACCTTGTGAATCATTCTTTACTGAGACACAATTAGTAGATGGTAACTGTCCAGACTGTGGTCGTCCAGTTCACAAAGTTAAAGAGGAATCTTACTTCTTTAATATGAAGAAATACGCAGATCGTCTTTTAGCTTATTATGAAGAAAACCTTGAATTCATTGAGCCTGAATCTCGAAAAAATGAAATGATTAATAACTTTATTAAACCAGGGCTAGAAGATTTATCTGTTTCAAGAACTTCATTTGATTGGGGCATTAAAGTTCCAGGAGATCCTAAGCATGTAATTTATGTATGGGTGGATGCCTTAACTAACTATATAACATCATTAGGTTATCTTTCAGAAGATGAAACATTATTTAATAAATATTGGCCGGCAGATGTACATGTAGTTGGTAAAGATATCGTTCGATTCCATACTATTTATTGGCCAATTTTCTTAATGGCACTAGATTTACCACTTCCTAAAAAAGTGTTTGCCCATGGTTTTATAATGATGAAAGACGGTAAAATGTCTAAATCAAAGGGCAATGTTATTTATCCTGAAATGTTAATAGAGCGTTATGGTTTAGATGCGACACGATACTTCCTATTGCGCGAGTTACCATTCGGCTCTGATGGTGTATTTTCACCAGAATCTTTTGTTGAGCGCACAAACTTCGACTTAGCAAACGATTTAGGTAATTTATTGAATCGTACTATTTCAATGATTAATAAATATTTCGACGGCATTATTCCAACTGAAAATCTTCAGTCGACAGAGTTTGATGCAGCTTTAAAAGAGCAGGCTGAGTCGGTACGTATTAAATATGAAGAAAGTATGGAAAAAATGCAATTTAGTGTCGTATTAGCCGACATATGGACGCTTGTTTCAAGAACAAATAAATATATTGATGAAACTCAACCATGGGTACTAGCAAAAGAGGAGTCAGATAAGCCAAAATTAGGCGCTGTTATGCGAAATTTGGCGGAAAGTCTACACCAAATTGCTGTCATGTTACAACCATTTATGACATCTACTCCCAAACGAATTATTGAACAATTAGGCTTGGATGACAAATTATTAGCATGGGAAACAATTGAAACATTCGGCAATACTATTCCAGCAAACATTAAAGTGGTAGAAAAAGGGATTCCGATTTTCCCTCGTTTAGAGAGTGAAGTTGAAATTACGTATATTCGTGAGGAAATGCGTGGTTCAGTGAAAACTCCACAAGAGGAAGAAGCAAAAGATGAGCAAAAAGATGCTGGAATTCCAGAAATTCCTGAAATTACTATCGATGATTTTATGAAAATTGATTTACGTGTAGCTACTGTAACAGCGTGTGAAAATGTTCCGAAAGCAGACAAATTATTAAAGCTTCAAGTGGATCTTGGATATGAGCAACGACAAGTAGTTTCAGGTATTGCAAAGTTCTATTCTCCTGATGAATTAATTGGTCAAAAAGTGATTGTAGTCACTAACTTAAAGCCAGTTAAATTACGTGGTGAATTATCGCAAGGAATGATTCTAGCTGGTGAAAAAGATGGAATTTTAAAATTAGCATCGGTTGATCCAAAACTAGAGAATGGTGCAAAAGTAAAGTAAAAAAATTTTAGGAAGGCCTGCTGAATGCAAAAAATTCAGCAGGCTTTTAAAATCCGCGTATAAAATGAGTAGTTTATTATCTTGAAATAATTTATGCAGAGTAATTAATAGGTTTTTTTAGGTATATAGTAACAAACGCGGTGTTTGGGATTGTGTGAAATGTTATAATACTAAATTGTTTGTAACAAATTTGTAACACTTACGCAAAATATGAAATAATAATTTTTAATAAAATCTATGTTAGGAGAATGACGATGTTCATTGATACACATGTACACTTAAATGCAGATCAGTATGAAGAAGACATACAAGAGGTTATAGATAGAGCTCTTGAAGCCAAAGTAGAAACAATGGTTGTTGTTGGTTTTGACCGCAAAACTATTGAAAAAACAATGCAACTGGTTGAACAATATGATTTTGTTTATGGTGTCATTGGCTGGCACCCAGTTGACGCCATTGATTGTACACAAGATGATTTAAATTGGATTGAGGAATTAGCAGCACATCCAAAAATAGTGGGTATTGGTGAAACTGGATTGGACTACTATTGGGATAAATCCCCGAAAGATGTCCAACAAGCACTTTTCCGCAAGCAAATTCATTTAGCGCAAAAGCTGAATTTACCAATCATTATTCATAACAGGGATGCAACTGGAGATGTTGTACAAATTTTACGTGAAGAAAATGCTGCTTCCGTGGGAGGCGTTATGCACTGTTATAGTGGCAGTGTGGAAACCGCACATGAATGTATTGCTATGAATTTTATGATTAGTCTTGGTGGGCCGGTGACATTTAAAAATGCACGAATGCCGAAGGAAGTGGCGACAGAAATACCTTTAGAGCATTTGATGATCGAAACAGATGCACCGTATTTAGCGCCCCATCCATATCGAGGGAAACGTAATGAGCCAGCTTTAGTGCCATTAGTTGCAGAAGAAATTGCTCGTTTAAAAGGATTAACGATTGAGGAAATTGCACAGGTAACGACAGCCAATGCGAAAAATTTTTTTAGGATTGACAATTAACTAGCTGAGATGCCTCCAATACTGAGTTTGTAGTTGGCTAAAAAGGTGATGTCAATTTTCTTAGAAATACATTCGGGTTGACAGTGCCAAATCTAGTACGTATAATCCAACTTTGTATTAAGGAGGCGTTTTTTCATGTCAAATAATTCCATGAAAAACTTGTTCTTAGGATCATTGAGGAGTAAGCAAACAGTGATAAGAATTATTTCACTTGTCCTGTTTGTATCTGTAATTTCATTTGTACTTTATCAAGGTACTAAAAAAACCGTAACGTTTGATGCGAACGGTGAAACAATCGAAGTAACAACACATGCCAAAACTGTAGAACAATTATTACAAGATCAAAATATAGACGTAGCAGAGCATGATAAAATAACACCCTCTCTGAACACCAAAATTGCTAATGGATTAGCAATTTCATGGGAACAGGCAAAAGAAGTAACAATTTCAGTTGATGGAAATCAGTCAAAAGTTTGGACAACTGAAACACAAGTGAAAGACATTTTGAAAGAAGCAAATATTGAAGTATCAGACCATGACTCTTTAGTACAAGGTCTAGATACAGAAATAGGAGCAGACAACAAGATCGATATTCAAAAAGCGTTTCAAGTATCGCTTGTCGATGGCGTTAACGAAAGACAAGTATGGTCCACTTCGACTACGGTCGCTAACTTTTTAAAACAACAAGGAATTCAACTTAATGAATTCGATCGTGTCGAAAATAACCTGAAGGACGTAATCACTCCGCAGAGTAAAATCACAGTAGTTCGCGTAGAAAAGGTTATCGATGTAGTGGAAGACTCTTTAGACTTCGCAATTGAAAAGAAGCAGGATGCTTCATTGCAAAAGGGAAAACAAAAAGTTGTAACAGCAGGTCAACAAGGTTTAATGACTAAAACATATGAAGTCGTAAAAGAGAAT
The DNA here is from genome assembly GCF_041262405.1 of Lysinibacillus sp. RC79. Lineage (NCBI taxonomy): Bacteria > Bacillati > Bacillota > Bacilli > Caryophanales > Bacillaceae > Lysinibacillus > Lysinibacillus sp. RC79. Next base: position 44,688 of record NZ_JBGCCD010000035.1, on the reverse strand, counting down.
GGCCAAGTTGTAGCTAAAAATCTACAATCTGAAAAAGTTGTAAAAGAACCGAAAAAGCAAGTAGTTGCAGTAGGTACTAAAACTGTAGTAGCTAGTGCAGCGACTGTATCTCGTGGTTCATCCGAGCCAGCTAGCGGTAAAGAATTTTATGTAACGGCAACAGCCTATACAGCTTATTGTAGTGGCTGCTCGGGGACATCTGCCACTGGCATTAATTTACGATCAGGATCTGGGTTGAAAGTAATTGCAGTAGACCCTTCTGTTATTAAGCTTGGCTCAAAAGTTTGGGTTGAAGGCTATGGAACAGCTATAGCAGGGGATACTGGTGGTGCAATTAAGGGTAATCGGATCGACATACTTGTACAATCTGAATCTCAAGCTAGTAATTGGGGAGTAAAGAAAGTACGTATAAAAGTATTAAATTAAAAAAATTGTAAAATTAATCAAATATGTTTTTCACTATTAGTAGCTTTCCTGTTTTGACTGGCGGGAAAGCTTTTTATCTTTTTCAGTAAGTTGTACTGGAGGATAGAACATAGCTATATATACATAAATTAAGCTGTAACGGTAACTGCACAATCTGCTCGAAAGTGAAGTGTCAACAATAGCAAAGTCGAGGGAGAATATTATAAGAAGGTGAATAGCCGTGTATTTCTGTACAATAGTACAGTGCAGTTGTAAAATGGTCTGAAGATAAGGTAGAAAAGAGGAGCCTTTTTGCAAATAAAAGAAATCATTGTTGTTGAAGGAAAAGATGATACAACAGCTATTAAGCGAGCTGTACAAGCAGATACAATAGAAACAAATGGATCGGCTATTTCAGAGGAAACACTGAAGAGAATTCAACATGCACAGGATAAAAGAGGTGTTATTGTTTTTACTGATCCAGATTATCCAGGACGGCGAATTCGTGCCATTATCGAGGAGCATGTAAAAGGTGTAAAACACGCTTTTTTACCGAAAGCTAAAACAATTGCGAAAAACGGTAAAGGACTAGGTATTGAGCATGCAGCAGATGAAGATATACGCGATGCACTACGACATGTTTATACCCCTAATGATGTTGAACCAACCACTGATGACATTACGCTCGAAGATTTAATGACGGCACGTTTAATTGGCCATCCACAGGCGAAAATTCGTCGTGATCATCTTGGGGGAATTTTGAATATTGGTACAACAAACGGTAAACAACTTCATAAAAGATTAAAAATGTTTCAAATCACAGAAAAGCAATTTGGTGCGGCAGTCGCACAGTTAGATCAGGAGGAAAACGATGCATAAGGATATTGCAACACCAATTAGAACACAGGAAATTTTAAAAAAATATGGATTTTCATTTAAAAAAAGCTTAGGTCAAAATTTTTTAATAGATCCGAACATTTTACGAAATATTGTTAGTCATGCAAATTTAACTGAAAATAGTGGTGCAATCGAAGTTGGTCCTGGCATTGGAGCGTTAACAGAGCATTTAGCGAGAAGTGCAAAAAAGGTTGTATCTTTTGAAATTGATCAACGATTATTACCTGTATTAGAAGACACACTTAGCCCATATAATAATGTGACTATTGTACATTCAGACATTTTAAAGGCGGATGTTGCTAAGGTAATTCAGGAAGAGATGCCAGGTATTGAGGATATTATGGTTGTAGCGAATTTACCTTATTATGTGACGACTCCGATTTTATTGAAATTACTCAATGATCGTTTGCCAATTCGCGGTTTTGTTGTCATGATGCAAAAGGAGGTAGCAGATCGTATTACGGCTAAACCTGGAACGAAGGAGTACGGTTCTTTATCAATTGCGATTCAATATTATGTAAAGGCTGATATTGCCATGACGGTACCGAAAACTGTGTTTATGCCTCAGCCAAATGTGGATTCTGCAGTGATCCGTCTTATTAAACATGATGAACCTCCAGTAAAAGTGATTGATGAGGATTTTTTATTTGTTGTTACTCGCGCGTCGTTTGTACAACGACGAAAAACAATCTTCAATAATTTACAAGCAGGTTTACCAAATGGTAAGGTACACAAAGAAAAAATTATGAATGCTTTAAAAGCAGTAAATATTGAACCAACACGTCGAGGAGAGACCCTAACCATTCAAGAGTTTGGAAAATTAGCCGATACATTATACCCTACATTTGCAAAGTAAAAAATTTTTGTTAACTTTTTTGAGTATACGTAAAAAAATATGGTCTTTTTATGAAAAATAAGTTGACAACATTTATAATAGGCTGATAAAATATTATATTTTATTGACATTTTTGGGCGGATCGCTTATACTAATAAATAGTGAGGTGTAAGCGAAAATGCCAAAAACTTTAGCGGACATTAAAAAGTCGTTGGATTGTCATTTGGGTAAACGTTTGCAGTTAAAAGCAAACGGAGGTCGCAAGAAAACGATCGAGTGTGCAGGGGTATTGCGTGAGACATATCGCGCTATCTTTGTGGTTGAGCTTGATCAAGAAGACAATACGTGCAAGCGCGTATCGTATAGCTACACAGATATTTTAACTGAAGCAGTAGAGATTACATTTTTAGACGAAGCAAAAGCTGCTATCGCAAAATAGTTTCTAGTACTTATTTCTATATTTCGAAACACTCATGTATGTAATACATGAGTGTTTTGCGTTTTCTGGGACATACTAAATTCGTCAGTTGTTAAAGGAGGAGTTTATATGCCTAGAAAAGGTATCATGTCACCTCGTTTAAAAGAAGAGATCGCTAAAGAGCTTGGATTTTATGATGTTGTGCAACGAGAAGGCTGGGGCGGCATTAAAGCTCGAGACGCTGGTAATATGGTCAAACGTGCCATCGAAATGGCTGAAAGAGCAAGTAATGAGCAAGAGCATAATAAGTAGCCTCTTTGTGAAAATAGACCACTTATTTTTTTAGAACTTCATTTCGAAGGGATGAAAACGCCCTGTAAACACAACAACACAACTGACGAGAGAGAACCGTTACACCAAATAGGGGTATACGGTTCTTTTTTTCCATTTTCGCTTTCCCATTATGGTAAAATAAAATGAATAATCTTGTGAAAGATGAACGACAGGTTTATCTTCATTCAGAAAATGTTTTATATAGCGAAGTGAACGCCAGCTACTGATGTTTTGTAACAGTTACAGAAGGCTCCTACATCTAAAGGTAGTGAGAGTGTAATTCTAAATGTCACGGATTTTGAAAGGACAAGTAGGATGTTAGCCTAACTCCATAGAAGGCTTACTAACCTGCATTGGTAAAAGCTTAAAAGTCTTGTGGTTTTACCGAAATGGCCGACATCGTGTTGGTCATCACGCAGACCTAATTACAATTTAAAATCCGGATGCAATGTTGATCTGTGCGAAGGCGAAGCGTCAGCCAATTGCGCCAATGCGTAATTGATAAGTGTAGCTATAAGGAGGAAGAAAGATGCTTTATGTAAAGGCGCCTGCAAAAATAAATTTAACATTAGATGTGCTTTATAAAAGACCAGATAATTATCATGAAGTAGAGATGGTCATGACAACTGTGGATTTAGCTGATCGTATTAGTCTGGAATCTCGAGAAGATGGCGTAATTGAAATAATTTCGACTGATAATTTTGTGCCAAATGATCACCGAAATTTTGCTTATCAGGCAGCGCGTCTAGTTAAAGATACATACGGCATTGGACAAGGTGTATCCATAACTATAGAAAAAGAAATACCAATTGCAGCAGGATTAGCAGGCGGAAGTAGCGATGCCGCTGCGACACTGAAGGGTTTAAATGAGCTATGGAATTTAGGGTTATCTATAGATGAGTTAGCTGAATTAGGTGCGAAAATTGGTTCAGATGTTTCGTTTTGTGTCTACGGTGGTACAGCATTAGCAACGGGGCGTGGAGAAAAAATTCAGGAATTGCCAGCACCACCAAACTGTTGGGTAGTCTTAGCTAAGCCTAAAATAGGTGTCTCTACTGCAGAGGTGTATGGAGGATTAAAGGTTGAAGGGTTAGAGCATCCAAATACGAAGCAAATGATACGTGCTATTGAAACGGAAGATTATGAGCTATTATGTGCATCGTTAGGGAATGTTTTAGAAACTGTAACATTTAAGCTACATCCAGAAGTAGTGATGTTAAAAGAACAGATGAAGCGCTTCGGAGCAGATGCAACATTAATGAGTGGAAGCGGTCCGACGGTGTTTGGTTTAGTGGATAGTGAAGCTCGAGTAAGCCGCATTTATAATGGTTTACGTGGTTTTTGCGAAGAAGTATATGCTGTTCGGATTTTAGGCGAGCGAAATACGCTTGCTTAAAACCGCAAATTTATGTTAATTTTACCTATAAATATTCGTGTTTAGGAGAGGGTCGCATGAAATGGAAGCGTAGTGAACGACTAGTTGATATGACGTACTATTTACTAGAACATCCACATCAGCTGATCCCGCTAACTTATTTTTCTGAACTATATCAATCTGCAAAGTCTTCCATTAGTGAAGATTTGACGATTGTAAAAGAAACTTTCGAAGAAAAAGGAATCGGGTTATTGATGACAGTACCGGGCGCTGCAGGAGGAGTTAAGTATATTCCTAAAATGTCCGAGGCTGAGGTCCGTTTAGTTATTCAGGATTTAAAGACGGAGCTTGAGCATTCAGATCGTTTGTTGCCAGGCGGTTATTTATTTATGACGGACTTACTCGGCAATCCAGATTTAATTAATCGAGTTGGAAAGGTATTTGCATCCGCATTTGCTGATCAACAAATTGATGTCATAATGACTGTCGCAACAAAGGGAATTTCTATTGCCCATGCGATAGCAAGACATTTAAATGTACCAGTTGTTGTTGTCAGAAGAGATAGTAAGGTAACTGAAGGCTCTACAGTCAGCATCAACTATGTATCTGGTTCTTCCAGAAGAATTCAGACAATGGTATTATCAAAAAGAAGCATGAAGAGTGGGCAACGAGTGCTTATTACTGACGACTTTATGAAGGTCGGTGGTACAATGAATGGCATGAAAAATCTATTAGAGGAGTTTGACTGTCAGCTAGCTGGTATTGCTGTGCTTGTAGAGGCTGAGCATGCAGATGAAACTTTAGTAGATGATTATTATTCATTAGTGAAGCTTCATGAGGTCAATGAAAAAGACCGTACAATTGCATTAAGTGAAGGTAACTATTTTTCAAAAAGGGGAAATGACAAATGAAAGTAGTAGCAACAACAAATGCACCAGCAGCAATCGGACCGTATTCACAAGGAATTATTGTAAATGGCATGTTTTATAGCTCAGGTCAGATTCCACTAACAGCGACAGGTGAATTAGTGGAAGGCGATATCACTGTTCAAACAAATCAAGTATTTGCTAATTTAAAAGCAGTTTTAGAAGCTGCTGGGACATCTTTAGACAATGTTGTTAAAACAACCGTTTTTATGAAGGATATGAACGACTTTGTTGCAATGAATGAAGTATATGCTAGCCACTTTGGTGATCATAAGCCAGCTCGTTCAGCAGTAGAGGTTGCACGTCTACCAAAAGATGTGAGAGTAGAAATTGAAGTTATTGCCATCGTTAAATAAGAAATTTTTTTAAGCTCACTAGAAGAGAAATGAATAGCTCTTTTAGTGGGCTTTTTTTATAGCAATGTTTTCTGTGCGAAAGCGAAGTGTTAACGAAGTGACAGCAACAACAATTACGCCAAGGCGAAGTGAATATTCAAAACTACAAGTAGTATCGCTGATAAAGTAGTGAAATCGCTGATAGAGTTCCAATAATCGCTGATAAAAATAGAAAAACCGCTGATAAAACCCCAACAATCGCCGATAAGGAGCAAATCGCTGATAAAACTCCTAAAAGTATTACCAAACTGAAAGGCAACATCGTAGAGGGCGACCGACAAACAATTGTCAAAATTTACGTATATAAAAGGAAAAATTATACTAATAAGTATTCAAATTTTTTAGAAAATTTGATAGACTATATAAAGGAAAATATTCGGTAATAAAGAATATTATATTTTTATTTAGGCATCTAAGAAGAGAGGTGGTGAGAAAATGGAAGTTACTGATGTAAGGTTACGTCGTGTACAGACGGATGGTCGCATGCGTGCGATTGCTTCCATTACACTCGACAATGAGTTCGTAGTTCACGATATTCGTGTGATCGATGGCAATGCAGGTTTGTTTGTTGCTATGCCAAGTAAACGAACGCCAGACGGTGAGTTTAGAGATATTGCGCATCCTATTAATTCTACTACTCGTAATAAAATTCAGGAGATTATTTTAAACGAGTACCATAATTCAAGCGAGACCGAAGCAACGGACAATGCAGAAGAATTAGAAGGAATTGGTGTATAGTTAATGGGTAATAAATGTTAAATCAACTTCTTTCCGCGGGTGTCCAAACATCCGCGGAAAGAAGTTAAACCTCCGGACACAATTATGCCGAGGCATAATTGACCTATTAATTTATAGTTATGGTGAAAGTAAATAATAAGAGCTCTTCTTAATTGGAGAGTTCTTTTTATTTTGAGAATAAGAGAAAATGAGCAGTTTTACGACATACATATTAACATTCGAGCATAAGGTGCATTTGATTTAGAAATTCATCTTTTTGTCAAGTCAACATGCCTTGAAAATAGATGGATTTTGCTATATAGTCATAAGAGAAAATGAGCGTATTGGAGGACTTACAGATGAGCAACATTTTTGCTGTCATTTTGGCTGCAGGTCAAGGTACACGTATGAAGTCCAAATTATATAAAGTGCTCCATCCAGTATGTGGGAAGCCAATGGTACAACATGTGGTGGATCACATTCAAACGTTAGATGTGAATCGCATCGTAACGGTTGTAGGACATGGTGCAGAAAATGTGAAACAACAGCTTGGCGATAAAAGCGAGTATGTTTTACAGGCTGAACAGTTAGGGACAGCTCATGCTGTTCAGCAGGCTGAGGCAATTTTAGCTAGCGAAGAAGGGACAACATTAGTTGTTTGTGGCGATACACCACTTATTCGCCCTGAAACGATGCAAGCTTTGTTCGAGCATCATCAAGCAAAGAATGCTAAGGCAACTATTTTAACAGCCATTGCTGAAAATCCAACAGGCTATGGTCGTATTTTACGTGGCGACAATGGACAAGTGGAGCAAATTGTTGAGCAAAAGGACGCTTCAGCAGAGCAGCAATTAGTTAAAGAGATTAATACGGGCACATACTGCTTCGATAATAAAGCGTTATTTGAGACATTAAAGCTTGTGAAAAACGACAATGCACAGGGTGAGTATTATTTACCTGATGTGATTGAAATTTTACAAAAACAAGGCGATGTCGTTGAAGCATATGTAACGGAAGACTTTGAAGAAACACTTGGTGTCAATGATCGTGTTGCTCTGTCTCAAGCAGAGACGCTAATGCGTACAAGAATTAATGAAAAGCATATGCGTAACGGAGTCACAATTATTAATCCAGAAGCAACATATATTAGCGTGGACGCAATGATTGGTCGTGATACTGTCATCCAGCCAGGTTCTATGATTGAAGGTACAACTGTTATTGGCGAAGATTGTATAATCGGGCCTAACACACAAATCATAGATAGCCGTATCGGTGACCGAACAACTGTGCATTCTTCTGTTGTGCGTGAAAGCGCTGTAGCGGAAGACACTGCTATTGGACCGTTTGCGAATATTCGACCACTTTCGGATATTGGTAGCCATGTGAAAATTGGTAACTTTGTAGAAGTGAAGAAAAGTAAACTAGGTAATGACACGAAAGTATCGCACTTAAGCTATATTGGCGATGCCGAAATAGGAAGTAATGTCAATATTGGCTGTGGTTCCATTACAGTAAACTATGATGGAAAAAACAAGTTCCAAACAATTATTGAAGATGATGTATTTGTAGGATGTAATACTAACTTAGTAGCGCCAGTGAAAGTTGGAAAAGGTTCATTTATTGCTGCAGGATCTACAATTACAAAAGAAGTTCCTGAGGATGCACTTGCAATTGCTCGTGCAAGACAAGAAAACAAACCGAATTATGTAAGCAAATTAAACTCAAAATAATTATCAACTAAACAGGAGGCCATCATGCCGTATCATTATGCAAACTCACAATTAAAAATATTTTCACTTAATTCTAATAATCCACTTGCTCAAGAAATTGCGCAAGAAATGGGTGTTGAATTAGGTAAATCTTCTGTTAAGCACTTCAGCGATGGAGAGGTTCAAATTAGCATTGAAGAAAGTATTCGTGGTTGTGATGTGTTTATCGTGCAGTCTACTTCTGCACCTGTAAACGAACATTTAATGGAGCTTTTAATTATGGTAGATGCTGTAAAACGCGCATCTGCTCGTACAGTAAACGTTGTAATGCCTTATTATGGCTATGCTCGTCAGGACCGCAAAGCAAAAGCGCGCGAGCCAATTACAGCTAAATTAGTAGCAAACTTACTTGAAACAGCTGGTGCAACACGTGTTATCGTTTTAGATTTACATGCACCACAAATCCAAGGTTTCTTCGATATTTTAATCGATCACTTGATGGCAGTGCCTTTATTATCTGATCACTTCAAATCAAAAGGTATCCCAGAAGAAGAAATCGTTGTTGTTTCCCCAGACCATGGTGGTGTAACACGTGCTCGTAAAATGGCAGAACGTTTAAAAGCACCTATTGCAATTATTGACAAGCGCCGTCCAAAACCGAATGTTGCAGAAGTAATGAACATTGTTGGTAATGTTGATGGTAAAGTGGCAATCTTGATTGATGATATTATTGACACTGCAGGTACGATTACAATCGGCGCAGATGCATTACGTGCAGCTGGCGCGAAAGAAGTTTATGCTTGTTGCTCTCACCCAGTATTATCAGGACCAGCAATCGAGCGTATCGAAAACTCTTCGATTAAAGAGTTAGTTGTAACAAATACAATCCAACTTCCTGAAGAAAAAAAATCTCCAAAAATTACTGAGCTTTCAGTAGCTAAATTGATGGCAGATGCAATCTCTCGTGTCTATGAAAATAAATCTGTAAGTACTCTATTTGATTAATATATATAAACGAGCCCCAATATGTGGCTTATTAAGGACAAATCTACGTTTGCAAGTAGATTTGTCCTTTTTCTAGGTTTCTTTTGTTTGAATTTTCTTATAAAAGGGTATAATGATAATTGTGACTTAATAATATTTACACTATTTTAAGAAGTTTATCGCCTAAAGTTGGGGATACATTTTGTTAAAACGTATTTTATATGAAAACGTTGATTGGAGTGGAGACTGGGCGACTCCTTGGGGATCAGCGATAGAGGAACGAAGGCGAAAAGCATCACATCCTGTGATAACGCCTTCGTGACCAACATCGTGCTGCTGCCGCTACGTTAGCACTACGCTTTCGCGCAAAAAACATCTGTTTGCCCAAGCGGCTCATCGGACGCCCCCAGGAAAGCGTCCAGTTGGAACGGAAATCAACCCCACGTTATGATGATGAACCAAAATAGAGGTAAATATTATAATAGCCTTAACAAATGTCATTAATTTTATTGAATTTCAAAGTGACATTTATAATAAGGCGTAAATAATTTTTCTTGGAAGGGGAAGATAGATATGAGTACAGTATTAAGTGTTAAAAAGCGCGAAGCTGGGCATCGTTCGACATTAACCCAACTTAGAAAAGGGGGAGCCATTCCGGCAGTTATTTACGGCTATAATTTAGATTCAACCCCAATTTCTATTTCAGCGAAGGAATTCAGAAAATCCATTCAAAAGAATGGGCAAAACGGTTTGTTTTCAATGGAGTTAGATGGGAAAAAAGTGAATGTTGTTGTGTCAGAAATCCAACAATGCTCTATGAAAGATGAATTAAATCATATCGACTTTTTAGCAATCAATATGTCCGAAGCGATAGAGGCTGAAGTGCCTATTAAACTAGTTGGAGAGTCAGTTGGTATTAGTGTAGGTGGAATATTAATGCAACCTAACCTAGATGTGAAAATTAAAGTAAAGCCAGCAGATATACCAGAAGCTATTGAAGTTGATATTACCGAACTTAAAATTGGTGAAACAATTACGGTAGCTGATATTCGAGATACGATTGATTTTGATATGATCAGTGAAAATGATCATACATTGGTAACAATTATGGCCCCAGCTACAACTGTTGAAGAAACGGCAGAAAGTGCACAGGAACAAGCGTAAAAATATATGTTAAGGAAAGGCTACTAAGGAAGGCTAAAACCCTCTTTAGTAGCCTTTTGCATCTTAATAAATCGATATTTATGGGAGACGTTATTCGTACGTATGTAAGCTTTTGCATCTTTAGTTACGATAATATGTATGGTTGAATTGAGGATTTCAAATAATATCAAACCATTATTGAACTTTTACTTTCAAAAATTGTACAAACTGCTTTCTTAGCGCATGATATGGTAAAATAATGACTACTAGATTTGAAAGAAGAGGGGTACTTATGAAAATTATCGTTGGTTTAGGAAATCCAGGTAAACCTTATGAGCATACAAGACATAATATTGGCTTCGATGTTATCGATGCATTAGCTGAAAAATGGGGTGCACCTTTAACTAATTCAAAGTTTAATGGTATGTATGCAACGGTACATCGTCCTGAAGGAAAGGTTCTACTTGTTAAGCCTTTAACATATATGAATTTATCGGGGGAATGTGTTGGGCCCCTTATGAACTATTTTGATATTGATGTGGAAGATTTAATTGTTATTTATGACGATTTAGATTTAGAAACAGGTAAATTACGCCTGCGTCAAAAAGGAAGTGCGGGTGGACATAATGGTATTAAATCATTAATTCAGCATTTAGGCACACAAGAATTTAATCGCATACGTGTAGGGGTTAATCGCCCGCCAGCTGGCATGAAGGTAGCAGATTACGTGTTGTCAAAATTTCCAAAAGAAGATCAAGCTATTGTTGGCGAAGCTGTTGAAAAGTGTGTAAATGCTGTAGAAGGATCTCTTTCAAAGCCATTTCTTGATGTGATGAATCACTTTAACGGGTAACAATAAGTTAAAGTATAGTATGGATATTAAAGTTGTCTAGGATGACGATTAAAATGTTTTTTCCTGCGACTACAGCTAATTAAATATATAGTATAGTCTTAAACACAATGCAAAAACTATTCTCTATTCTAAATGGCGCTAAGGCAAAATTGGAAGTGCATAATCTGTTTTAGAAATGTCTATACTTTAAGTAGTAAGTTGCTTAAAGGAGGATGATTTGGAGATGTCAGTTCGCTATCGATGTCGGCATTGTGAAGTAGAAATAGGAACACTACCATTTGATGCAGATGATACAATTCGAAAACTACATATTTTCGAATTGGGTGAAGCGGATGATTATGTTGAGCAAGATCAGCATGGTCACACGACGGTGCACTGCATTTGTGAGCAATGTGAGGATTCGCTGAAACAATATCCAGATTATCACGCACTCAATAAATGGATTCAATAATTGGAAGGATGCTTTGGCGCACATCACGTGCGTTCAAAGCTTTTTCCATTGATAAATATAAAATAAAGATGCGTATTATAGTACTAGATTACTAGTAATGGCGAATAGAATTATGCGCTGAAAGGAGCTTTTGATATTGGAAGTTTTACGACAGCTTGTGATGCAGGATAAACATATCACATCATTTTTACAGGAAATTCAGAGCGGTCATTCTGCAGCACAGCTTATTACAGGATTAAATGGAAGCGCGCGCCCGGTAATGGTCGATGCGTTATTTGAATATGTAAAAAAACCTATTTATATTGTATCTCCTAATCTATTGCAGGCACAAAAAATGGTTGACGAGTTGGCAGGACTTTTAGGTGAGGAGCATGTTCATTATTATCCTGCCGATGAGTTTATTGCTGCCGATTTGTCTGTTGCCTCTCCAGAGTTACGTGCTGAGCGTATCGCAACACTTGATTGCCTAGCTAGAGGTGAAAAAGCTGTTTATGTGATACCAGTTGCGGGCTTACGCAAAATGATGCAGCCTAAAGAGCATTGGCTACAGTATTTTTTACAAATAGCAGTAGGCGAAGATATTCAAATTGATGAATGTCTACAAACATTAGTAGAAATGGGATACGTACGTAATTCGATGGTGACAACACCTGGAGAGTTTGCGTTACGTGGTGGCATATTAGATATTTACCCACCATATTTAGAGGCGCCGATTCGTATAGAATTATTTGATACGGAAGTGGACTCAATCCGAACATTTTCTGCTGACGATCAGCGTTCCATTGATAAATTGCAGAAGATTCGTATCCTACCTGCATCAGAAGTTATTTTGACAAAGGAAGAAAGAATGGCGTTGGCAGGTCGTTTAGAAGCTGCGTTAGCGACAAGCTTAAAGAAAGTCAAAAAGCAGGAGACTAAGGAGTTACTGTATCAGCATATTCAATATGATATTGAAATGTTGCAGCAAGGGAATTTACCAGACTACGTAAATAAGTATGGTTCATTACTGTATGAGAAAACAGCATATTTAGGAGATTATTTTGCACATGATGGCATTGTGCTGTTTGATGAGCTCGGACGTATTCAGGAGGTTATGGATGCCTGGGAGCGTGAAGAGGATGAATGGTTCTTATCACTGATTGAAGAAGGGAAAATGGTGCATGATGTAAAGCCAGCTTTCTCTTTGAAAGAAATTCTAGCAATGCTGTCTCAGCAAAAACTATATTTTTCATTATTTTCCCGAACATTTGCGGGTGTATCCTTTAATAAGACGACGAACTTTTCTTGTAAGCCAATGCAGCAATTTCATGGCCAAATGTCATTATTACAAAGTGAGGTTGAACGCTGGCTACTTGGTAAATTTACAGTACTAATTGTTGCGAGAGATAAAGATCGTGTTAAGCGTGTACAGCAAATGCTTGAAGAATATGATATTCATACGACAATTGGTCATCCGACAGAAGCGGGTATTTATATTGTGGATGGATCACTATCTAGTGGCTTTGAATTCCCACTACAACGCTTGGTGATTGTCACAGAGGATGAACTATTTAAACAACAGGTGAAGAAAAAAGCACGTCCTCAAAAGATGACGAACGCAGAACGTATTAAAAGCTATACGGAAATTAAACCTGGCGACTATGTTGTACATGTCCATCACGGTATTGGGAAATATATAGGTTTAGAAACATTAGATGTAAATGGAACACATAAAGATTACTTACACATTCGATACCGCGCAGATGATAAGTTATATGTTCCAGTAGAGCAAATAGATTTAATCCAAAAATATGTAGCATCTGAAGACCGAGAACCAAAGCTACATAAATTAGGTGGAGCAGAGTGGAAAAAGGCTAAAGCAAAGGTATCCTCAGCTGTGCAAGATATTGCTGATGATTTAATTAAACTGTATGCGAAACGTGAAGCAGAAAAGGGCCATGCATTCGCGATTGACAACGACGATCAGCGCAATTTCGAGGCTTCTTTCCCTTATGAAGAAACAGAGGATCAGCTACGTTCGATTATCGAAGTAAAACGTGATATGGAGCGTGAGCGTCCAATGGATCGTCTTGTGTGCGGAGACGTAGGGTATGGTAAAACAGAGGTAGCGATTCGTGCTGCCTTTAAAGCAATTCAAGATGGCAAGCAGGTAGCTTTCCTTGTGCCGACAACGATTTTAGCGCAGCAGCATTACGAAACGATTCGTGAGAGATTCCAAGACTTTGCTATTAATGTAGGTCTCTTGTCTCGTTTCCGCACAAAAAAAGAGCAAACATTGACGTTAAAGGGTTTAAAAGAAGGGCAAGTTGATATTGTCGTTGGAACGCATCGGATTTTATCTAAAGATTTAACATTCCAAGACCTTGGACTGCTGATTGTTGACGAGGAGCAACGTTTTGGTGTAACACATAAGGAAAAAATTAAACAACTAAAGACGAATGTTGATGTATTAACGCTAACGGCAACTCCGATTCCAAGAACACTTCATATGTCGATGGTAGGTGTTCGCGATTTATCGGTAATTGAAACACCGCCAGCAAACCGTTTCCCTGTGCAAACCTACGTAATGGAGCATAGCGGTGCATTAGTGCGGGAAGCTATTGAGAGAGAAATGGCGCGTGGTGGGCAAGTATTCTACTTATACAATCGTGTAGAAGATATGGCTCGCAAGGTTGATGAAATTCAAATGCTTGTCCCAGAAGCGCGTATTGGGCATGCACATGGCAAAATGACGGAATCAGAATTAGAATCTGTCATACTAGCCTTTTTAGAAGGTGACTATGATGTGCTTGTAACGACAACCATTATTGAGACAGGCGTAGATATACCAAACGTTAACACATTGATCGTTCACGATGCTGATCGAATGGGCTTAGCGCAGCTTTATCAATTGCGTGGGCGTGTTGGGCGTTCTAATAGGGTGGCATATGCTTACTTTATGTATCAACGTGATAAAGTTCTTACTGATGTAGCTGAGCAAAGATTGCAGGCGATTAAAGAATTTACAGAGTTAGGTTCAGGATTTAAAATTGCTATGCGTGACTTATCTATTCGTGGTGCTGGTAATCTTCTTGGAGCGCAGCAGCATGGCTTTATTGATTCTGTTGGTTTTGACTTGTATTCACAAATGCTGGAAGAGGCGATTGCTGAGCGCCAAACAGGTGTGAAAAAAGAAGAGAAGCCTGACATTGAAATTTTATTGAGTGTTGATGCGTATATTCCAGATGTATACATTCCTGACGGCTATCAAAAAATTCAAATGTATAAACGTATTAAAGCAATGGATCAAGAGGAGGAGCACAGCGAGATCATGGAGGAATTAGAAGATCGCTTCGGTGATCTTCCAATTGAAACAGAGCGCTTACTGCGAATTGCACGTATGAAGGTATGGGGCTTAGGTGTAGGTGTATTGTCTGTAAAAGAAAAGCAAAAAATCATCACAATACTGTTGTCTGAAGAAGGTACAGGACAAGTTGATGGCAGTAAAATTGTGGGAGAATCCATGAAATTTGAACGTGCTGTCGGTTTTGGTATGGATGGTATGCAATTGAAATTAACAATTGATGAACGAAAATCTGGGAAATATCAACCCTTTGATATTCTAGAAGAAATGATGCATATTATTGCTAACGCTAAAAAATGATAATAGAAGAAAAGCTGATCTTATCTCTCTCGGATAATGATCAGCTTTTTATTGTTGAAAAACAAAAAATTACAAGGAAATCTTTGTGAATGTTGTGGCGCTTTATCTTCATTGGATGATTGGACTGTAGACTGTGTGACTCCTTAGAAAGCAACATCAAAAATTGAGACACAGGAGCTAGATAGTAGGGAAAATAAGGGTAAAAGTATCACTTTTTATGATAGTTCCTTTGTGATAAACGTCCTTTTGCCTTATTGACGTAATGGTAAAAATTGAATTATTATTATTTCTTGATAAAAATTTTTTATGATTTTTTATAAAATTTATTTTTATGGTTAATCTAAGATAAGTTGATTGAAGATAAAAATTCTACATGTAAAATTATTTGAAGCACAATTGCTTAGGCTTTTAGGGCTTTTTTGAAAAATATTATTGGGTGTGAAATCCTTTTTCTTCAGTTTTTGCATAGATTGCTTCATAAAAAACCATACTAAAATTGAAAAAAATTTCATTGTAGCGAAAGCGAGGATTAAGAATGAAGGCAACAGGAATTGTTCGTCGTATTGATGATTTAGGGCGTGTGGTTATTCCAAAAGAAATTCGTAGGACGCTGCGTATTCGTGAGGGTGACCCGCTAGAAATTTATACAGACCGTGAAGGTGAAGTCATTTTAAAGAAATATTCTCCAATTAATGATTTAGGGGAATTTGCAAGAGAATATGTAGAAACATTATATGAAACGTTAGGTACTCCAGCATTTGTAACCGACCGAGATGAAGTAATTGCTGTCTCAGGAATCGGTAAGAAAGAGTATATTAATCGTCGTATTACATCCTTTGCGGAAACTTTTATGGACGAGCGTTCAACAAAAATAGAAAAAATGGAAACAACTATCGAGATTGTTCCTGGACAATATGAGCAAGTGAAGTCTTATTGTGCAACGCCTATTATGGTAAATGGTGATCCGATTGGCTGTATTATCGTTTTGTCTAAGGTACATTTTATCGGTGAGGTTGAAGTGAAAGTTGCAGAAACTGCTGCTAACTTCTTAGCTAAACAAATGAATAGTTGATGAGAATAGAAAGTTATTGCGCTGACCTTTTAGGCTGAACAATAACTTTTTTTTCGTACATAGTTTTATGGTAGTGCTACCCGCGCGCGTCAAACTTTTGAGATATGCTATACTATTGGCATTGTTAAAGAAGGAAAGAGGGCAATTTATGTCGGAACGTTTTGGCATGAAAAGCTACATGAAGGGCGCAGCCTTACTTACAATTGCTGCTCTTATTGTGAAAGTTCTTAGTGCAATTTATCGTGTGCCTTTTCAAAATCTTGTTGGTGATGAAGGATTTTATATTTATCAGCAGGTGTATCCGGTTATATCCATTTTCGTCGTATGGACAACTAGTGGATTTGCAGTAGCTATTTCTAAAATGCTTGCAGATAATGATTGTATTTTAGACCCGCTAGAGAGAAATCAGAAACGAAGCGGTATTATGCGTATTGTTTTTCGTTATTTAACAGTACTATCGTTGTTGTTTTTTGTTGCTTTATTTAGTGGTGCTGAAATAATTGCACAGCTCATGGGAGATACTCAACTTGCACCTTTAATACGGACGGGTTCATTTATAGTACTTGTCATGCCAGCTCATGCTATTTTAAAGGGCGGCTTCCAATCAAGAGGCATAATGGAGCCAATTGCTTATGCGCAAGTCCTTGAACAAGCTGTGAGAGTATCTGTCATTATAGCAGGAACATTTATCATTATGAAGACGACAGAATCACTATATAGTGCTGGACAAATGGCTATTATAGGTACAGTTATTGGTGAAATTGTAGGCTTTGTATTACTTGTGTTTATCTTTAAAAAACGTTTTGGTCTATTTAATGATAAGAAACAACAGCGACGTATCGAAAGTTTTCCGATTATTAAAGAGGTTACATTGCTGAGTTTAAGTGTAAGCATGAGTGGCCTATTGTTACTTGGTTATCAGCTAGTTGATTCCTTTACAATTTATTCACTATTAATTGAAGGTGGAATGGATCAGACTGTAGCTAAGGCAACAAAAGGTGTTTATGATCGTGGGCAGCCGTTGGTACAGCTCGGAGTTGTCATTGCTTCTTCACTTTCGCTTGCTATTGTGCCTCTTGTCGCGCATATGTCCAAAAAACAGGAAGGCCGTAGTGCGATTCCGTTTATTCAACTAACGTATAAAGCGTCTGTATTATTTGGGTGGGCAGCATCTCTAGGTTTAATACTCGTTATGCCTTATATTAATGCCATGCTCTTTAAAACAGATGCACTGTCGGGAGTACTTATGGTATATGTATTACAAATTGTGCCGTTGTCGATTATTTTGACATTTACAGCTATTTTGCAAGGCTATGGGAAATTAAAAAAGCCGGCTTTATTTTTGATTATAGGTTTTATATTAAAAATAATATTGAATGTGCTGACAATTGATTTATTTGGTGTTTTAGGTGCGGCTATTGCTAACAATGTAGGTCTTTTGTTTACTGCCCTAATGCTTATTTTTTATTTAAAAAGAATGACTGCCATTCAATTAGCGCCAGCCAATTTTTACAAAAAAGTTGGAATTGCATCACTTAGTATGGCAGCTGTAGTGCTAGTTTGGCTACAGTTTATACCATCGTTGTTAAACCAATTTTTATCACCTCGATTTGTCGCAGTGGTAGCAGGTTTTTCAGCCGTGTGTTTAGGAGCGTTTGTAATGATCACCATAATTGCTAAGTTACGAGTACTAGTCGAAAAGGAGTGGTACTTACTACCGTTTGGGCGCAAAATGGCAGTTTATCAATTATGGTTAAATCGAAAGAAGTAGGTGGATTGATTGAATACTTTAACAGTTATTGGTTTGGGTGCGGGTGATTTTAACCAGTTGCAAATGGGTGTCTATAAAAAACTAAAAGCGGCTAGAAAATTATATGTTCGTACAGTGGACCATCCTGTATTAGAAGAATTATCAGCTGAGGGCTTACAATTTGAAAGCTTTGACGCAGTCTATGAAAAACATAATTCGTTCCAGCCTGTGTATGAGGAAATTGCAGAAAAGCTTGTGGCCGCTACAGCAAATGAAGATGTTATGTACGCTGTACCGGGGCATCCACTTGTCGCAGAGCAGACTGTACAATTGCTTATTGCCGCTGCGGATGAGGGAAAAGTAAAACTAGTCATTGAAGGTGGGCAAAGCTTCTTAGATCCAATATTTGGCGCATTAAAAATCAACCCAATTGAGGGTTTTCAGCTGCTGGATGGCACTAGCTTTTCTATGCATGACATTAACATGCGTCAACATATTTTAATAGCTCAAGTATATGATACATTTAGTGCATCAGAAGTAAAGCTAACGTTAATGGAGAAATACGATGACGAATACCCTATTACAGTCGTTACAGCAGCGGGCTCGTCACAGGAAAAATTAGTGACGGTACCACTTTATGAGCTCGACCAAAGCGTTGAGGTGGACAATTTAACAACGGTATATGTGCCGCCTGTGAAATCACAAGAGGACGCTTTACGAGACTGGACAACTTTCCGTCAAATTATTGCTGTTTTACGAGGTCCGAATGGCTGTCCGTGGGATCAAAAGCAAACACATGAGTCACTGAAAGAATATTTACTAGAAGAAGCACACGAATATTTGGCAGCAGTAGATGCAGAGGATGACTTTGCGATGATCGAGGAGCTTGGAGATGTACTATTACAAGTATTCCTTCATGCACAAATCGGAGAAGATCAAGGTTACTTTACATTGGAAGATGTATTGGCTTCAATAAGCGAAAAAATGATTCGTCGACACCCGCATGTATTTGGAGATGTATCGGTGGAAGATGCAGAGGGTGTTGTAGCAAATTGGGAAGTTATAAAAGCAGAAGAAAAGGGTATAAGTGATAAGCCGCTATTGAAAGAGGAATACCGGGCGTCCTCTGCTCTACAAACAGCATATAATTATCAAATAAGAGCTGCAAAGGTAGGATTTGATTGGCCTGATGTAGAGGGAGCATGGGACAAGTTTACGGAGGAATGGCAGGAATTTCGTAATGAGGTGACGAAAGGTACAAATGCGTCACGTCTTGATGAATTTGGAGATGTCTTGTTCACACTTGTGAATTTAGCACGTTTCTACAAGCTATCTCCAGAAGAAGCTATGTTACATGCCAATGAGAAGTTTGCGAGACGCTTTGGCTATGTGGAAGCAAAGGTAAAGGAAAGCGGAAAGCCGTTTTCTGATTATACATTAGAACAATTAGATGCTTTCTGGGATGAAGCAAAGCAGCTAGAAAAGGAGTAAAAATATGCGATTAGATAAATTTTTAAAGGTATCACGTTTAATTAAACGCCGTACATTAGCGAAAGAAGTAGCAGACCAAGGCCGTATTACGATAAATGGTAAGGTCGCAAAAGCTAGTAGTACTGTTAAAGCGGGCGACGAGCTAGCCATTCGTTTTGGACAAAAAGTTGTGACAGCACGTGTAGAAGAATTACGTGATACTGTGAAAAAAGAAGATGCCGCAAAAATGTTTACTATTTTGAAGGAAGAGCGTCTTGAAAAAGTTGAGCCTGAATTTATTGATGACGAGGACTAATTAAACTTAACGGCATCTCATTAACAATAATGTAGGAGACTTCTGAAGTTGTCGCTAGGCTTTTGCTATAAATGTTGGAGATAAAAGTGTAGCAACTTTAATAAAGTTGTCATGCTTTTAAGGTTGTCCGCATAAAGTGAACAGAAGCTAGGACGACTAAAGGAGGAAGAAAATGACGCTACATCAAGAAAGTAACCGTTACACAATTCCATCTGGAGAACATATTTTAACGATTCGTAATCGTAAAAGAATGGACATGACTTCTGTAAAATCAATTGAACGCTTTGATCAGGAAGAGTTTTTCATCAAGACGTCCCAAGGGCATTTGTTAATCCGTGGAGAAGAACTGCATATCGTTCATTTAGATGTTGACAAAGGGTTATTGACGCTTGAAGGAACTGTAAAAACTTTGCAGTACGACGAGGAGGAAAGTGGCTTCTCGAAAGGTTTCCTTCATAAGTTGTTTGGATGATTGTTAGTGAACAATTTGTTCAATTATTAGTCATGGTTTTGAGCGGTATAGCAGTCGGGTTCATTATTGATAGTGTAAGGCTCATTGTTTTTTCAACTCCAAAAAGGTCAAGCCTTCGAAGATGGATGATGGTATTTGAACTTCTTACCTGGATTCTGCTCGGTGGCCTGACATACTATTTATTATTTTGGCTAAAAGATGGCGCTTGGCGGGCTTATGACCCGCTAGCGCAAATAGCCGGAATTTTTTTGTATCAAACGTTTTTTCAAACTTTTTTACGTTTCGTCGCAAGGGTTTTGGTGAATATAACATGGAGACCCCTGTGGTTCATCATACGATTAATAAGTGCTATCATTCGACAAATTTTTAAACTCTTAATAAGTATTGGAGCGTTTGTTTTAAGACCTTTTGTCAAAATTTATTCGTATTTGTCCAACACTTTTTTAAAAAAAATTCGATTTATCAAGTATAATAAAAGACAACAATAATTTTCGGGGGTGCGGGCATGACTATACGTCGTTCATCAAATGATGACCAACAAAACTATACTAAACTTGATAATGACTATGTCCGTAACACGGATAAAGCTATAAATCGTAAAATTCAAGCGCGGAAACGGAAAATGCGCCGTATTGGCTTTTTTGCGATTATACCAGTCGTTATTATTGCCTTTCTCGTAAATATACTTTTTAATCAAAGTGAGACGCTAGCTGCAAAAGAGCAGAAAAAGGTTGAAGCGAAGGAGCATCTCTCTGATTTGAAAGAAGTGCGAGATTCGTTAAATCTTAAAATTAAACAGCTAGAGGATGATGAGTATATCGCAAAGCTATTACGCAAAGATTATTTTCTATCCGAAAAAGGTGAAATAATTTTCATTATTCCGGACGAAAAAGATAAAAAAGGCGATGTACCTGGAAAAAAAGATAAAAAAGACGACATGTCAGAAAAGAAAGGTAAAAAAGACGACTGAAAAGCTATGTATTGTTGACACTATTTTATTGTTATATATAATGAAAAGAGAAACTTATTGCAGTAAAAAGTTTGATTAAATTGATTACATGACTCAAATGAGTCGCTTAATTTTTAAGGAGGAGCATTTTTTTTATGTCAATTGAAGTAGGCAGCAAGGTACAAGGTAAAGTAACAGGAATCACAAATTTTGGAGCATTCGTTGAGCTGCCAGATGGCAAAACAGGCTTAGTACACATCAGTGAAGTTGCTGACAATTATGTAAAAGATATCAATGAGCATCTAAAAGTTGGAGATGAAGTTGAAGTAAAAGTGATGAATGTTGAAGCGGACGGAAAGATCGGTCTTTCAATCCGTAAAGCAAAGCCTCAAGCAGAGAGACCAGAGAGACCAGAGCGTCCAGCACGTCCGCGTCGCGATAATCGTTCTAATGATCGCAACGATCGTCATCAGCCGAAAGAGAATTTTGAGCAAAAAATGGCACGTTTCTTAAAAGATAGTGATGAGCGCCTAGCAACACTTAAACGTGCTACAGAATCAAAACGCGGTGGTCGCGGAGCTAGAAGAGGGTAGTTTGCTGACTGTTTTAATCGTAGAAAAAGTGTATTAAATAGAGTTGGGATTAGCTTTTTAATAAAGCTAATCCCTTTTTTTAATAATCTTTTCATCGTATCTAGCTATAAGTCATAATAACTTTTCTAGTAGGATCTACGTGTGTCCTACAATGTGGATGTTGGTCTGTTCTTCTTTTTAGGAGCTGGTACGCGTGCTTGTTCAGTGAGTGTTTCTGAGGTCTTTTCGGCTGGATTAACAACCGTTTTGACGAGTAAAAACACACCATATACACTAACCGCTAAACCGGTGAGGAGTAAAAATATTTGTACAGCAAATGGTAGATTAATAAGAATGGATACGAGAATAATCAAAGAGCCACTTCCACAAATTAAAGCAGCTTTAGTTAATGAACTCAAAGGGAATAAACCTCCTAGTCAACACGCTCTTTTCATTATTAGTATGCCATATTTTTCAGCTCATCACCATAATGTGGGGGTGATTTTCGTTTTGACTGGGCGCTTTGCAAGGAGCTTCCGATGAGTCGCTAGGAGCAACAATTATTTTGTGTGCGAAAGCGAAGCGCCAACGAAGCGACAGCAACAACAGGGTTTTGTCTGTGCGAAAGCGAAGCGACAGCAACAACAGGGTTTTGTCTGTGCGAAAGCGAAGCGACAGCAACAACGGGGTTTTGTCTGTGCGAAAGCGAAGCGGCAGCAACAGCAACAACAACGGGAAGTTGGTCATGAAGCCGCTATCGCAGCACTTCCGTTATTGGTTGCTCCAGGGTCTCAGACAGTAAAAAATAAATGTGATATTTCTAGTATTCAACATCCGCCGGAGGCTTTAGGCCAACACGATGTTGGTCACTCAGGCGTTTTCACAGGATGTGAAGTTCTTAGCCTGAGTTCCTCTTTGTAGCTGATGTTTGGACACCCGCTGAAAAATAACTTCAACCCGCATTCATCTCACCACCTATAGAGATGGGAGACTTCTGTAACTGCCGTTTCACTTACGTTACATAAAACATTTGCTGAAAGAAGTTAAAGCTTAAAAGGATGCTGTACTACTAACCTGCAAAAAAAAATAGGCGCCTCAGAAATTATTCTGAGACGCCTATTTGAGATGACCCCTACGGGATTCGAACCCGTGTTACCGCCGTGAAAGGGCGGTGTCTTAACCACTTGACCAAGGGGCCTACTATGGTGGCGGCCGAGGGGATCGAACCCCCGACCTTACGGGTATGAACCGTACGCTCTAGCCAGCTGAGCTAGGCCGCCATTAAGATTATGGAGCGGAAGACGAGGTTCGAACTCGCGACCCCCACCTTGGCAAGGTGGTGTTCTACCACTGAACTACTTCCGCGTTCTTTTTAACAACAAGTTAAATAATACAAGCCTTTGTTACTAACGTCAAGTAGTTTTTTTAAAAAAATTAATAAAAATATATGATTTTATAAATTATTTAAAGATTAGCTAACGAAAAGAGGGGGATTTTCTTTAAATGGGAAATTTATCAAACTTTTTGTTCTTAAGTAGAAAAGTATCAGCGTAACTGCTGACTATAGTATTTTGACGAAATAGGGAGCATCGGCCAATGAAAAAGTAAGGGTGAACACACACTAGACCTCTCAGGGCATAGATTTTGTAACGTATCTCATGTAACGAAGGTAGGATTTATTTATCGGAATTTTCATAATTTTAAAAACCTATCACATAGAAAGAGATGTTTCTGATTTTGTGCAGCTAATGTTTTTGTAGAAATTGTTGCCATTTCTCGTATTTATGCATATGTATTCGTCGAAATGTTTATATTTTTTTCTGTCACCGTCAGACAATCTTTCCATACATAATTTCTTATAATAGCTCCAAAAGCGCTGAAAGGGGATAGTGAAATGACGAGTATTGAATGGTATAACACGGCAAATGTAGACGAACAAAAATTAGGAGTGAAAAAAAGGCAATTGCTAATCGGCTCTTTATTTTTTTTAACATCCTTCTTTTTAGCTCAGTCTGTTGTATTTGAAGCGGCCGTACCTTTCTCGGTTCCTTTTTGGGCAATTATTCGAACGAAGTATAAGGAATATCCCAAATATGTTTTGTTCGGTAGTCTGATAGGATGTTTTTTCCTTGGTCTTGGACAAGTCTTCATTTTAGCATTGCAAATCGTCATGTATGAATGTATCATGCGCTTCCGTTATTGGCAGCTACCACAAAGTATAGCAGTCTCCTTAGCGGTACTACTTGTGCAGATAATGTGGCAGGGAGTTATGTATCAAGGTTTGCCACCGGTGCTTGTACAATTTTATGTAGGTTGTGAAGCGGCTTTAGCTCTTATTATGACGCTGTTTATGCAAGTGTTGTTTGTCAATTCCCATGAGTGGTTTACGACTCATTGGACTTATGAGAAGCTAGGCTCTGGATTAGTTGTATTCGCTGCTATGCTTACAGGGATGCAAGCAGTTGTCATTAGCTATTTTTCACTGCCCATTTTTTTATTACAACTATTCATTTGCTTCGGTGCGTTAGTAGGAAGTGTACCATTAGCGACGGTTATCGGAGCCGTACTCGGGACTCTCATAGGTGTTGCAAAACTTTCATTTACGGGTATGCTGTCTGTAGCCACCTTAACGGGATTGTGTGCAGGGATGGGGGCTCGCGTTGGAAGATTTGGTGTAGCAATTGGTAGTGTTTTGCCAAGTATGTTTTTTTTATTTTACGATGCAACATTGCCATTAGATAGCGTTTATTTTACATCGATTGCTGTTGGGAGTATTGTTTTTCTAACCATCCCTAAAAAATATTCTGATAAGGTTCGGAACAAGCTGTTTCCGCAGCGCGAGGAGGTCTTACTCGCCCGTCAAAATTGGTTAACAGAGCATGTAGCGTTTAAATTAGAGCATTTTCAGCATTTTGTACAATTTATGAAGGAGCTTGTGTTTGAGCGCTTTATGACAGCCCCAATAGAAGAGGTGAAGGAAGTGTCACCGATGAATACATGCTTAAGTTGTTTCCGCTATGATCGCTGCTGGGGAGCGCAAAATAACGGAATGGACAAGCTTATGACAGACTGGTTTCATATGAAGGGCGTTGGGAAAGATTCTTCTCTTCATCGCGTCGAAGAACAAATCCGCTATAAATGCGTAAAATCAACGAAAATTTTCGAAGAATTGGAAACGGAGCTGTATAGGGAGCGCATTAATGGTCAGTATTTTCATGGTAAGAAAATGATTGCGCTTCAGCTACGGGATATGAGTAATCATCTAAATCAATTAATAGCGGAGATGAAAGAAGAGACTATTTCATTCGTTAGTGTGGAAAAGGACATTACGCAACGATTAAAGGATTCACATATTGAATGTTTTCAACTAGATGTGCTAAGTAATAAGCCGGGAGCGCGAAAAATTGTCTGCGCTTTAGCACCAGCACGAGTCAATTGGGAGGAAGACACAACATTAGCTGAACGGATGATATTGCCAATTTTATATGACATTTTTGAAGAACCATTTGAAATTGAAAAAGTAGTAGCAAGTGATATACCATTTCGTCACATTCAAGTAAGCTTTAGATCAGCTATTAGCTTTGAAGTAGAGTATGATATATACAGCATGTCTAAAGATGCGACATTATATTCGGGTGATTCGCATGCATTATTTCAATTACATCCAGGACTATTTGCGATTTTATTATCAGATGGTATGGGTCAGAGTAAAGAAGCACAGCATGAGAGTAGAAAGTTAATACATTTAATGCGAGAATGTTTAAATTACAATATGAACCCAGAGACTGCAATGCATACGTTGCATTATGTCATGTCCCTAAAGCAACAAAATGATATGTATGCAACACTTGATTTCGCACTTGTCGATTTACAACACGGTGATTTATGGTCGTGGAAGGCTGGGGGAATGTCTACGTATATTTTACGTGGGAAAGAGGTGCTGAAGGTTGAAAGCAATGCAGCACCAGTAGGTTTTTTATCCATTTCAGCAGTCGAGGCTGAAAAAAGAAAGCTTAAAGCGGGCGATGTAATTTTGATGCACTCTGATGGATTATTTTCAAGCGTTGATGATTGGGACGAGCAAGAAGAGGCATTTTTAGCGTATGCGCAGCAGGTAGCAGGCACTACTAAAACTATCCAGGAAAAACTAACGACGATTATGCAATCTTTCCAATCTTACTATGCCATTGAAGACGATTGTACTGTATTGATGCTGGAGGTTACACATGTTGTACCTACATGGGCTGTATTTAGGCCAGTTCAACACTCTATGAGCAATTCATCATAAAAAGAGAACGAAAAGGGGAGGAGAAGCGTTTGTCACTTGAATTAAAGGTCAAAAAATTTATCGAAGAAGAGCAATTATTACAGCAAGACGACCATCTTCTCATCGCCGTTTCGGGTGGAGTGGATTCGATGGCTTTACTCCATTATTTTGTCAAAACAAAAGAGCAATGGGGACTTACGGTAGAAGCCGTACATGTGGATCATATGCTTAGAGGTGAAGCATCTGCGGAGGACAGAGCTTTTGTTCAAAAATATTGTGATGAGTATGGTGTATACTTATATGCAAAGGCAATTCCAATACCAGAGATTATGGCTTTAGAAAATGGGAATACACAGCTTATTTGTCGTAGAGAACGGTATCAATATTTTAAAGAAGTCATGGGAAAAACAAATGCTAGCAAGCTTGTAACTGCACATCATGCGGACGACCAACTGGAGTCAGTATTAATGGCCCTGACAAAAAATGCAACGATAAATGGTATGCAAGGTATACGTTCACAACGTATTTTTGAAGGAAAAACATTAATTCGTCCGTTTTTAACGGTTACAAAGTCCGAAATAAGGGAATATTTACTTAAGCAAGGTTTAGATTATCGGGAAGACGCTAGCAATGCTAAGGACACCTATGTACGCAATCGTGTTAGACATCATGCGGTGCCTTTGTTGGAGGCAGAAAACCCACGAGTAACAGAGCAGGTAACCCATTTTACAAAACAATTGCAAGAAGACGATGCCTATTTAATGACATTGGCGAAGGATGTATTTTCTAGAACAGTAAAAAGAATAGACGGAAATACATATAGCATGGAAATTAAGGCTCTTCAATTGGTACCACTTGCTTTACAAAGGAGGCTCATTTTAATACTATTAAACTATCTTTACAAAGATTCAAATACGATACAAAGTTATGCTTTATTGACTTCGATTTCAAAGCTTTGTGATACGACAGCAGGGTATGCTGAAGTTCACTTGCCAGAAGATTTTATAGCAGTTCGCCGTTACGGAAAATTAACGATTCAGAAGAAAGAGCCATTAGAAGGTCAAGCTTCTCCTGAGAAAAAGATTATTTCGACTGCTAATGGGTGGACAACACTGACGAATGGTGAACGTTTATGCGTAGTCGAGTTGCCTGATTTATCGTCTGAAATGCTGACGGATACTGCACAACTTTTTTATTTTAACGCTAGCAAACTCAAACTTCCACTCTATGTTAGGGCGCGTAAGGAAGGGGACAGAATACTGTTAAAAGGAATGGATCAGCCAAAACGCTTATCTCGCCTTTTTATAGATGAAAAGATTCCTTTAAATGAGCGAAATAGCTGGCCGTTACTGATTTCTCAATCTGATGAGATCGTAGCGGTAATTGGTGTGCGTATGGGAATGTTTTTTTCAATCTCTCCGCAACCAAACGATGATACAGTGCTCATCGTAGACTAAGGTCTTTGTAATATTTCACCGCAAATGGTTGAACATTTTTTTATACACACGAGGAGGAATCGCTATGTTACAAAATGACATCGAAAAAATTATGATTACAGAAGAACAATTACAAGAAAGAATCGCTGAGTTAGGGGCACAATTGACAGAGGAATACAAAGATTCATTCCCGTTAGCTGTTGGTGTTTTAAAAGGGGCAATGCCTTTTATGACAGACTTGATGAAACGTTTCGATTCTTTCATTGAGCTAGATTTTATGGATGTTTCTAGCTATGGCAATGCTACAGTTTCATCAGGGGAAGTTAAAATTCTAAAGGATTTAAATACAAGCGTTGAGGGGCGTGACGTATTAATCATCGAGGATATCATTGATAGCGGCTTAACGTTAAGCTATTTAGTTGACTTATTTAAATACCGCAAAGCAAAATCCATCAAAATTGTTACATTGTTAGATAAACCATCAGGTCGTAAAGTAGACTTAGGTGCTGATTATGTTGGTTTTAAAGTACCGGACGGTTTTGTTGTAGGATATGGTTTAGACTACGCAGA
The DNA here is from genome assembly GCF_041262405.1 of Lysinibacillus sp. RC79. Taxonomy (NCBI): domain Bacteria; kingdom Bacillati; phylum Bacillota; class Bacilli; order Caryophanales; family Bacillaceae; genus Lysinibacillus; species Lysinibacillus sp. RC79. The sequence continues at coordinate 16,730 of NZ_JBGCCD010000035.1, read as the reverse complement.
AAAATACCGTAATTTACCGTATATCGGCATTTTAAAGCCAGCAGTTTATTCTTTCTAATTAACGAAAGAACACCAGTTATGAAAAGTGAGTCTCCAGCGAAGGTTATAGATTTTTTTAACTTACTTCAAAAATCTAGGCACGTTGTTAGATACAACCACGCTGGAACATAGTAAATAAATGCATAAATTTTTTCCGATTTCGACAAAAATCGGACGAAACTTTTTTTATGTAGGGCTTTTCGTTGTATGATGAAATCATGATATGTTAAGATTTTACTTATAATTTTTCTGTTTGTAATGAGGAGGCTGGAGATGAATCGAATATTTCGATATACCATATTCTATTTACTGATTTTCTTAGTGATTATCGGTATATTTGGTACTTTCAATGGTGGAAAAGCACCAACGAAAGAGTTAACTTATCCTGAGTTTCAAGAGGCTCTAGATAAGAAAGAAATAACAAGTGCTACAATTCAACCTGATAAATCAGTATACATCGTTGAAGGTACATTGAAGGGGTATGAAAAAGGGCAAAGCTTTACAGTAAATATCCCTCGTGAAAACCAATCTTTAATGGACCGCATCGATGAGGCTGCTAAGGATAAGAATAGTGATATTAAATATTTAACAGCGCCAGAAACAAGTGGATGGATTCAGTTCTTTACAGGGATTATTCCTTTCATCATTATCATTTTCTTATTCTTCTTCCTAATGAGTCAATCTCAAGGTGGCGGTAATAAAGTGATGAGCTTTGGTAAAAGTAAAGCCAAACTTTATGATGATCAGAAGAAAAAAGTTCGTTTTACAGATGTAGCGGGTGCTGATGAAGAGAAAGCAGAGCTTGTAGAGGTTGTTGACTTCTTAAAAGATCACCGTAAATTTACTGAAATTGGTGCTCGAATTCCAAAAGGTATCTTACTCGTAGGTCCTCCTGGTACAGGTAAAACATTACTTGCACGTGCAGTGGCAGGTGAGGCAGGCGTACCATTCTTCTCGATTTCAGGTTCTGACTTCGTAGAAATGTTCGTCGGTGTCGGTGCATCACGTGTTCGTGACTTATTTGAAAATGCAAAGAAAAATGCACCTTGTATCATCTTTATCGATGAGATTGATGCAGTAGGTCGTCAACGTGGCGCAGGTCTTGGTGGTGGCCATGACGAGCGTGAACAAACACTGAATCAATTGTTAGTTGAAATGGATGGTTTCGGGGCAAACGAAGGTATTATTATTATCGCTGCAACAAACCGCCCAGATATTTTAGATAAAGCGTTATTACGTCCTGGTCGATTTGACCGTCAAATTACAGTAGGACATCCTGATGTAAAAGGTCGTGAAGCAATTCTAAAAGTACATGCGCGTAACAAGCCTTTAGCAGATACAGTTGATTTAGCAGCTGTTGCACAACGTACACCAGGTTTCTCAGGTGCGGACTTAGAGAACTTGTTAAATGAATCTGCACTTGTAGCTGCTCGTAAAAGTAAACGTACAATTAATATGGCAGATATCGATGAGGCATCTGACCGAGTAATTGCAGGTCCGGCAAAAGCTAGCCGCGTTTACTCAGCGAAAGAGAAGAAACTTGTATCCTTCCATGAAGCCGGCCACGTAGTTGTTGGTTTAGAGCTAGATGAAGCAGATACAGTACACAAAGTAACAATCGTCCCTCGTGGCCAAGCTGGAGGTTACGCGATTATGTTACCGAAGGAAGAACGTTTCTTCACAACAAAACAAGAACTATTAGACCGTATTGCAGGACTTCTTGGTGGTCGTGTGGCAGAGGAAATCGTACTTGGCGAAGTATCTACTGGGGCACATAATGACTTCCAAAAAGTAACAAGTATTGCACGTGCCATGGTCACTGAATATGGTATGAGTGAAAGTCTTGGTGCAATGCAGTTTGGTTCAAGTCAGGGTGGGAATGTATTCCTTGGTCGTGACTTTAATTCAGATCAAAACTATTCGGATTCAATCGCTTATGAAATTGATAAGGAAATGCAAAAAATTATCGATTCGCAATATGCGCGTACTAAACGAATCCTAACTGAAAAACGTGGATTACTTGATTTAATTGCTAGCACATTAATGAAAAAAGAAACATTGAATGCGCAAGAAATCGAGCATTTACGTGATCACGGTGTCTTGCCGGAACCAGAGGTAGAACCGGTTGTTGAAAAAGCTCCTAAAGCTGAAGCTCAACCAATATTAGATGTAGTTGGTGAACAGGCTGTTAAAAAAGAATTGCTTAGCAATGAGCCAGATCCAACAACAGCTGATTTACCTAAAGAAGGCCGAGAGTCGAATGATACACCAAAAGGTATCGATGAAAAGCGTGATTAATATGGGAAAGACTGTTTACGATTTTAGTAAGCAGTCTTTTTCTTTGCCTTTTTTCGGCCTTAGGTATTACGATAGAACCTATATTACGCAGCTGCGTAATATAGGTTCTTTAAGATTTTAGGACCAAAATAGATAGGAGTGTTGAAACGTGGGAAACGTAACATTGAATAATAGTTTAGAAATGCCGTTAATCGGCTATGGCGTATTTCGAGTACCTGAAGGGGATGACTTGGCTGAGGCGGTAAAAACAGCTATTGCAAGAGGTTACCGTAGCATTGATACAGCTCAAGTATATCGCAATGAAGAGAGTGTTGGACGAGGAATTCGTGCAGCGATTGACGAGGGCTTAGTAACACGTGAAGAACTATTCGTAACATCAAAGGTTTGGAATGATGGACTCTCCTATGAAGAAACACTTGCAGCTTATGATAGTAGCTTAGAGAAGTTAGGATTAGATTATTTAGATTTATATTTAGTTCACTGGCCGGGTATAGATACAAATTATGTTGATGTTTATAAAGCGCTTGAAAAAATCTATCAGGATGGACGTGTACGATCAATTGGTGTTAGTAATTTCCATGTCCACCATTTAGAAAATTTATTAAAGGAAACATCAGTTATTCCTGTTATTAATCAAATTGAATTTCATCCGCACTTAACTCAAGAGGAAGTTCGTGCATATTGTAAGGAAAAAGGAATACAGGTAGAAGCATGGTCACCGCTGATGAATGGTTCTTTATTGGAAGAATCATTGATTCAGCAGCTAGCTTCTAAATATGGCAAAACACCAGCGCAAATTGTATTACGATATGATGTGCAGCATGGTGTAGTCACTATTCCAAAAACAATGACTCCTGCACGCATGACGGAAAATCTAACGGTCTTTGACTTTGCATTAACAGAGGAAGAAATGGCCCAGTTAGATACACTAAATGATGGGCTACGTTGCGGACCAGACCCAGAAAAATTTAATTTTAAATAATATGAAAGGAGCTACCAATATGGGGTAGCCCCTTTTTCATAGTATGGCTCTTCGGCAAAACGAGGGGTTGATTTCCGTTCCGACTGGGCGCTTTGTTGCTGACGCTTCGCTTTCGCGCAGAGCAGAGCTTCCTGGGGGCGTCCGATGAGCCGCTTCACTCGCGCTGCTCGCTCCAGGGTCTCGGGCCAACACGATGTTGGTCACGAAGGCGTTATCACAGGACGTGATGGTTTTAGCCTTCGTTCCTCTATTGCTAATCCCCAAGGAGTCGCCCAGTCTCCACTACAATCAACCGATTCACATAGCAAGTATCCTTAGACATGTAGTTTTATAGCAAAAGGGTTTCTCCTTTTTACAGTGAGCATGAATGCTATTTCATAGGAATAAAAGTGTGGTATCATTTTCTAAAGTGTTTTAACTTCTTTCCGATTCCGGACGCAATTATGCCGAGGCATAATCGATCTTTACTTTTTGTGCATGAGTATGCATTGTTTTAGTTGTATCAATCACATAGTGACAGGTACAATTACGATGAGGGGCAATAAATAGGAGGCATCGATCATGATTTTAGTTTTAGATGCAGGAAATTCGAATATCGTATTAGGTGTCTATGATGATAACGATCAATTAGCCTTCCATTGGCGTATGGTGACAGACCTTCATAAAACAGAAGATGAATACGCAATGCAAGTATTATCTTTCTTTAATCATGCAGGCATTTCATTTGAACAGGTTACAGGCATTATTATATCCTCTGTTGTACCACCAATCATGTTTTCGTTAGAAGCGATGTGTCAAAAGTATTTTCGTAAAAAACCGCTCGTTGTAGGACCAGGTGTGAAAACAGGATTGAATATTAAATATGAAAACCCACGTGAAGTTGGCTCAGACCGTATAGTGAACGCTATTGCAGCTCTTGATGTTTATAAAGCACCACTGATTATTGTTGATTTTGGTACTGCCACAACATATTGTTACTTAAACGAAAAGGGCGATTATATGGGCGGTGCTATCGCTCCGGGTATTTCGATTTCAACGGAGGCGCTCTATACGCAGGCAGCTAGATTGCCGCGTATTGAAATATTGCGCTCTACACATATTGTTGGAAAGACAACCGTATCTGCGATGCAGGCCGGAATTTTTTATGGCTTTGTTGGACAAGTTGAGGGAATTGTTAATCGCATGAAAGCACAAAGTAAGGAAGAGCCTTTAGTAATTGCTACTGGAGGATTAGCAAATTTAATTGCTGGGGAGACGCAAGCTATTGATGTAGTTGACCCGTTTTTAACATTAAAAGGCTTATATAAGCTATATAAACGTAATCAATAAGAAATGAGGGACATTTCATTTATGAAAGACTATTTAGTACGAGGTTTAGGGTTCAACGGACAGGTTCGCGTTTTTGCAGCTTGTACAACAGCAACTGTAGGAGAAGCGCAACGTCGTCATAATACATGGCCTGTTGTGTCGGCAGCCCTTGGTCGTTCTCTGACTGCTGCGGTGATGATGGGTGCCATGTTAAAAGGTGAGGAAAAAATCACTGTTAAAATTGAGGGGAACGGTCCAATCGGTCCAATAGTAATTGACAGTAACGCGCATGGTGAAGTACGTGGCTTTGTAACAAATCCTCACGTTCATTTCGATTTAAACGAGCACGGTAAGCTTGATGTTCGAGCAGGTGTTGGAACAGAGGGTGCATTAACAGTCGTAAAAGATCTTGGCTTGAGAGACATGTTCTCTGGACAAACACCAATTGTATCAGGTGAAATTGCTGAGGACTTTACTTACTATTTCGCTACGTCAGAGCAAGTGCCTTCATCAGTTGGATTAGGGGTTTTAGTAAATCCTGATAACACAATTCTTGCAGCTGGTGGCTTTATCCTTCAATTAATGCCTGGCTGTGATGAAGAGACTATCAATGAAATTGAGCAGCATCTTGCTACTTTAGAGCCTGTTTCAAAAATGATTGAAAAAGGTTTTACACCGGAGCAAATTTTAGAAGCTGTATTAGGAAAAGGTCATCTACAAATTTTAGATTCCATGCCTGTAGAATTTAAATGTCAATGTTCAAAAGAGCGATTTGGTGCAGCGATTTTAGGGTTAGGGACACAGGAAATTCGAGAAATGATTGAAGAGGATGGCGAAGCAGAAGCACAATGTCACTTCTGTTTAGAAACATACCATTTCTCAAAAGAAGAGTTAGAAGGATTTATCGATGAGCTCAAAGCGTAATCGACGACCTTTATCCGCTGCAATACCCAATCAAACGCCCTTATTGCAACGCCGTCTTAAGACAAAACCTGCTTTAACAGTTATTGCAATCTTATTATTAGGAAATATTTTATGGATTATTGCTTGGTTAATTCCTAATAAAGACCAGGAAATTGGTAGCGACGAGCAAGTCGCTGCCGTTGACGGGGATATTATTACACGTCAAGAGTGGATGGTTGCCATGGAAGAACGCTATGGTAAAGAGACGCTACAAAACTTAGTGAATGAATCTGTGATGGAAAAGGCAGCTAAAAAGTTTAAAATACAAGTATCGGATAAGGAGATTGATTTAGAATTAGCCTTAATGCGTTCTGCTCAAGATAAATTTGATACTGCAATGCAAAACCTTTCATCAGAGCAACTGCGACAAAAAATTCGCTCACAGCTTATTTTGGATAAGGTACTGACGAAAGACGTGGTTATAAAAGAAGGTAGTATTGAAAAATATTATGAGGAAAATCAGGCGCTGTACAATACAAAAACAAGCTATCGTACGAATTTTATAGAAGTGGATTCAAAAAAAGCTGCTGAGGAAGCATTAAGTGAAATGAAAGATGCCTCTGATTTTTCGGTGCTAGCACGTGAAATATCAGTAGACAGTGCGTCAGCTAGCTTAGGCGGAGATATTGGTTTCCTCACTGAAAAACAGGAAAATGTCGATTCTGCCATTTTAAAAGCAGTGAAGGCTTTAAAAGCAGAAGAGGTTAGTAAAGCATTTAAACTTGCGAACGGTCATTATGGAATTGTACAAGTTCAAGAGATAACAGAAGGACAATCCTTTACATATGACGATGTGAAAGAACATATTGAACGTGAGCTTGCGTTAGAGCAATTGCCACAACATGTTACACCGGAATCATTTTGGTCTGAATTCAATGCAACTTGGTATTACGGAGAAGCGAAAAAAGGTAAATAACATGCTCTGAAATGAGCTTAAAGAATCTGCAAGATATCTGCGGGAAAAGTGAGCCAGGGAAACCCCTGCAGACGTTTAGCGTCAACAGAGTAAAGGCTCCCTAGGATATTGAGCGGATTTTTTGTTTACCCTAGTTTAGATTGGTTACAATAAATATTCTGAAAATATAAGTTATATTTATTGACAATCGAATGGAAAAATTGATAAAATCAAAATAAGTAAAACCTATAAAATTAGTAGGGATTAGGAGTGGATTGATAAATGAGTAGATTAGCGAACTCAGTAGCTGAATTAGTTGGTAAAACACCAATTGTTAAATTAAATCATGCAACAGGTGAAAATGAAGGTACTGTTTATGTAAAATTAGAATATTTTAACCCGGGCAGCTCAGTGAAAGACCGTTTAGCTTTAGCGATGATTGAAGCAGCTGAGAAAGACGGTACATTAAAGCCAGGTGGTACAATTATTGAGCCTACTTCTGGAAATACAGGTATTGGTCTTGCGATGATTGCTGCAGCTAAAGGCTATAAAGCTATTTTAGTAATGCCAGAAACAATGAGCTTAGAGCGTCGCAACTTATTACGTGCATATGGTGCAGAGCTTGTATTAACACCTGGACCAGCAGGTATGAAAGGTGCAATTTCTAAGGCGGAGGAATTATCTGCTGAGCATGGCTACTTCTTACCACAACAATTCACGAACCCAGCTAATGCTGTTGTTCACCGTTTAACAACTGGTCCAGAAATTGTAGAAGCATTTGAAGGTTTAAAATTAGATGCATTTGTAGCTGGTGTTGGTACGGGCGGTACAATTACGGGTGCAGGCGCTGTGCTAAAAGAGAAGTACCCAGATATTGAAATTATTGCAGTTGAGCCAAAAGATTCACCTGTACTTTCTGGCGGTCAACCAGGGCCTCATAAAATTCAAGGTATCGGAGCTGGCTTCGTACCTGAAGTGTTAGATACAGATGTTTATTCTTCTGTATCCCCAGTCGAAAATGAGATTGCTTTCGAGGTAGCTCGTAAAGTAGCACGTGAAGAAGGTATCTTATGCGGTATTTCATCAGGTGCAGCTATTCACGTTGCTATTGAGGCAGCAAAACGTTTAGGCAAGGGCTCAAATGTTCTTGCAATCGTACCTTCTAATGGGGAACGTTATTTATCAACACCTCTATATCAATTCGAAGACTAATCTAATTATTTATACGTAAGGCTCCTTTAACGAGGAGTCTTTTTTTATTTGATAAAGAATCTAAATCTATTATGTAAATGAGCGCTTTAGCACATTTGTTCATAACCGCTCTGATGTAGAAATATTCAGCAATTAAATTGATCGAGACTATTGAAAAATATTCGCTTCCAGGTAATATTCAAGTTAAGATGGAATCACATCATATGACTTAAAGGGGAATAGCAACTTGAAGACAATACTGACGAAAACAATATCGATGGATGCGGACTCGTTTTTTTATAGTTATAAGAAGCAAACAGAAGCAGAACAAGCACATGTATTTTTAGAAAGTGGACGCGGAGGACATTTTACAATAGCTGCTTGGAATCCGCTAGCTACAGCACAATCGGTCGAAAATGGTTTGCTTGTAAGTTGGAGAAATGGTGAGACTGAAAATTTAAGTGGTGAACCTCTTGCTTTGTTAGAGAAATTAGTGGAGAACTATCACATTTCATATAATGGGGAGCTTCCTGTTTTTCAAGGTGGAGCTATCGGGTTTGTTGCATACGATTATGCTCGTAAAATTGAAGTGTTACCTAATACTGCTGTAGATGATTTACATATACCAGATATCTATTTTTATATATTTGATTGCTGGGCGGTACACGATGTGAAAACGAATAAAGTAACGCTTATGAAGCTAGCTGATTGTCACGTAGATTTGGAAGAATGGGCTAATGTGTGGCAAGGGGCAGCGCAAGAAGGATTGCTTACACGTAAATTTGAAAAAACAAGCGCTGTAGAAATAGTAAATGACGAAAGTGAATTGTTAGTATCATTTGCTGGGACTGCTTTTGAGGAAGCGGTAAGTAAAATCCAAACATACATAGCGCAAGGTGATGTATTTCAAGTGAATTTGTCGGTACGTCAATCCAAAAAGTTAAACGCAACTGCAATGGATGTATATGAAGCGTTACGTGCATTTAATCCTTCACCCTACATGGCTTATATAGAAGCACCCGATTTTGCTGTCGTTTCTGGTTCACCAGAGCTATTGGTGAAGCGTCATGGTAAAGAGTTGTCTACTCGACCGATTGCTGGTACACGCCCAAGAGGGAAATCGGAGGCAGAGGATTTAGCATTAGCGCAGGAATTGATTGATAACGATAAGGAGCGTGCTGAACATGTAATGCTTGTTGATTTAGAGCGTAATGATTTAGGAAGAGTATCTACATATGGGACGGTTGAAGTAGATGAGTTCATGGTGATTGAACGCTATTCACACGTAATGCACATTGTTTCCAATGTAAGAGGGGAAATAGCTGAAGGGAAAACCAATGCAGACGTTATCCGCGCTATGTTCCCAGGTGGAACAATAACAGGTGCACCGAAAATTCGTACGATGGAGATTATTGAAGAATTAGAGCCTGTAAGACGAGGGTTATACACGGGTTCAATTGGCTGGTTAGGCTTCACAGGGGATATGGAATTTAATATTGTTATTCGTACAGCATTTGTTAAAGATGGAGTAGCGCATATTCAGGCAGGAGCAGGTATTGTTATTGATTCTGTTCCGGAAAGAGAATACCAAGAATCTTTAAATAAAGCGAAGGCGATGTGGCAGGCAAAGGCAATGGCAGAGGAGCGAGCAAAATGATTTTAATGATTGATAACTACGATTCTTTTACGTATAACCTAGTTCAGTATTTTGGGGAATTTGGTCATGAATTAGTGGTAAAAAGAAATGATGTATTGACTGTGAAAGATATTGAGCAGCTTACACCAGACATGATTGTCATTTCTCCAGGGCCATGTAGCCCAAATGAAGCGGGTGAAAGTCTGAACATTATTAAGTATTTCGCGGGAAATATTCCGATTTTAGGAGTTTGCCTTGGTCATCAAGCCATTGCCCAAGTATTCGGAGGGAATGTCATACGAGCTGAGCGTTTGATGCATGGTAAAACATCGCCTGTGCTACATGCTGAAATAGGTTTGCATAAGGGGATGCCAAATCCATTTGAAGCTACTCGGTACCACTCCTTAATTGTAGAAAAAGAAACATTACCAGCATGTTTTGAAGTGACGGCATGGACAGAAGAAGGCGAAATTATGGGCATTCGTCATAAGGACTATCCAATTGAGGGAGTGCAATACCATCCTGAATCGATTATGACGGAGCAAGGTAAAAAGCTTCTACGCCAGTTTATAGATTTGTATGTTGAGGGAGCGAAGTAAATGCTGTGCTGGATGAATGGAGACTACATAGCGGCGCAGGATTTGCGCATTTCACCATTTGATCATGGATTTTTATATGGATTAGGCTTTTTTGAAACGTTTCGAACGTATAAGGGCAAGGTATTTTGTTGGGAAGCACATATGGAAAGGTTGCAAACCGCGCTTTCTCAATATCGTATTCATATGCCGTATACTGACGAGGATGTACTGAAGGTTGTTCAGCTATTAAATGAACAGGCCAATGGACAGGATGGATATTTCCGTATAAATGTCTCGGCTGGAGAGCATAGTATCGGTTTACAGCCTGCTGAATATAGACAACCGAATGTTATTGTTTTTCGCAAAGAATTACATGATACACCTCGAGGTATGGAAAAAAACGCACAGTGGCTTGTAACACCGCGTAATACTCCTGAAAAAGGGCTTCGAGTGAAATCGCACCATTATGGCAATAACGTTCTTGGGCGTTTTGAGATGCCATCTCTGGCGCAACAAGAGGGCTTCTTTTTAACCGAAGATGGCTTTGTTGCTGAAGGTGTAACATCAAATATCTTTTGGATGAAAGATGATATACTATATACGCCTTCCTTAGAGACTGGTATTTTACCTGGAATTATCCGAGCGTGGGTAATTGAGCGAGCACAATCTCTAGGGATTAAGGTAAAAGAAGGTTTCTTTACTAAAGAGGATGTAGAGCAAAGTTCAGAGTGCTTTATTACTAACTCTATACAAGAGCTTGTTCCAATTCTTAACTTAGAGAGCAAGCAGTTATTAGGCAATAAAGGGCCTGTTTATTCGCGTTTACATGAAGTATTTGTCAATGAAGTGGAACAAGAATAGAAGGAGAGTTAACATGCTAGAAAAATATACAACACCATTAACTATTAACGGTATCACGTTAGACTATACAGCAGAAACTTTTGTGATGGGTATTTTAAATGTTACACCAGATTCATTTTCAGATGGAGGAAAGTACTATAACGTTGGAGCTGCTGTTGCACAAGCGAAAAAAATGGTAGCTGAGGGTGCTAAAATTATTGATGTTGGTGGAGAATCAACACGACCAGGTTATGAACGTATTTCCGATGAGGATGAAATTGCACGAATTGTACCGGTTATTCAAGCGTTAGCAACTGAAGTACCAGCAATTATTTCGGTTGATACGTATAAAGCGAACGTAGCGCGCGCAGCCATTAAAGCGGGTGCACATATTATTAATGATATTTGGGGAGCGAAGGCTGAGCCTAAGATTGTTCAGGTTGCTGCAGATTTAAATGTACCGATTATTTTAATGCATAATCGAGACAACACTGATTATGGTGCTGATTTCTGGATGATGGCAAAGGCCGACTTAGAGAAGAGTATTGCTATTGCCCGGAATGCAGGTGTATCGGATCATCATATTATTTTAGATCCGGGCATAGGCTTTGCGAAAACTACCGCTCAAAATATAGAAATGATGCAGCATTTAGAGGATTTAGTAGCAATGGGTTATCCTGTTTTGCTAGCGACTTCACGTAAATCAATGATTGGTAATGTCTTAAAGCTACCTGTCGAGGAGCGTATAGAAGGTACAGGAGCAACAGTTGTTTACGGTATTGAAAAAGGCTGTCATATGATTCGTGTGCATGATGTAAAGGAAATGGCACGAGCTTCACATATGGCTGATATTTTAGTTGGTAAGCGTACGTATAAGGAGGAAGCGTAATGGACTATATTCATTTAAAGGATATGCAGTTTTACGGCTATCACGGTGTTTTAGCAGCGGAAACAACACTCGGTCAACGCTTCCGTGCCAATGTTTCACTTGCTGTAGATATGACAAAGGCTGGGGAGACAGATGACTTAAATTATACGGTGAACTATGCAGAGGTTTATGCGTTATGCCGTGATATCGTAGAAGGCGAGCCGTTCAAGCTTATTGAAGCACTTGTATCAAAAATAGCCAATAGTATTTTAGAGACATATCCAGAAAAGGTTAAGGGTGTTCGCGTGGAGCTTATTAAACCAGACCCACCAATCCAAGGGTATTATAAAGAAGTATCGGTAGAGGTAACGAGAGGTGAATACTAATGAATGATGTGTACTTATCGATTGGTACAAATATGGGAGAGCGGTTTGAAAACCTACAACATGCTGTTACCCTTTTAAAGGGTAAAGAGGAAATTGAAGTTGTACACATTTCTTCAGTTTATGAAACAGCTGCTGTCGGCTACACGGACCAAGCAGACTTTTTAAATATTGCTGTTCATATTAAAACGAGTTATTCATCTTCTGAAATGCTGAAAATTTGCCAATGGGTTGAAAGTGAATTAGGGCGTGTTCGTGAATTTCGATGGGGCCCACGAATCATTGACCTTGACATTTTGCTCTACAATCACGAAAATATTGAAACAGAGAGCTTAATTGTTCCACATCCAAGAATGTACGAGCGAGCTTTCGTATTAGTACCACTGATAGAAATTACGCCTGCACCAGTAGGAAAACAACTGCAAAGGGCCCATGGTATAATGCAACAGATGGATTGTGAAGAGGAAGGCATAACTTTATGGCAAGCATCAGCAGAGCTGAAAATTATGCAATCCGTTAATTAAGTTTCTAATCCTTAAGTTAAAGCCTTCGGACGCAATTATGCCGAGGCATATTTGATTGTATTGCATTAACGATATATATATAGAAATAGGTGAAAACCTATAGAAGGGGGAAAACATCGTTGAGTCAGACAACTGAGAAGCCGTTTCAAATTGGCGATATAGTCATGGACAACCGTGTCGTATTAGCGCCAATGGCAGGAATCTGTAACTCTGCTTTCCGTTTAACAGTTAAGGAGTTCGGAGCAGGGCTAGTATATGCAGAAATGATTAGTGATAAAGGGATTGTCCAGAAGAACGAAAAAACACTAGGTATGCTTTATATCGATGAGCGTGAAAATCCACTTTCATTGCAAATTTTTGGTGGTGATAAGGCAACACTAGTGGAAGCGGCCAAGTATGTAGATGAAAACACAACTGCCGATATTATCGATATTAATATGGGCTGCCCTGTTAATAAAATTATTAAATGTGAAGCGGGCGCTCGTTTACTTTTAGATCCAAATAAATTATATGAAATGGTAGCGGCTGTTGTAGATGCAGTAAAAAAACCTGTCAGCGTAAAAATGCGTATTGGTTGGGATGACGAGCATATCTTTGCAGTTGAGAACGCACAAGCTGCCGAACGTGCTGGTGCTTCAGCAATAGCTGTTCATGGACGTACACGTGTACAAATGTACGAAGGAAAAGCAAATTGGGATATCATTCGTCAAGTGAAGGAAAACGTAAAAATTCCTGTGCTTGGTAATGGTGATGTAGAAACTCCTCAAGATGCAAAACGTATGCTTGATACTACTGGGGTAGATGCAGTAATGATTGGACGCGCTGCTCTAGGTAATCCATGGATGATTTATCGTACTGTTCAATACCTTGAAACTGGTGAGCTGAAAGAAGAGCCTAGTGTACGTGAAAAAATTGATGTGTGTTTGCTTCACTTTGAACGCCTTATGCAATTAAAAGGCGAATCTGTGGCGGTACGAGAAATGCGTAAACATGCTTCATGGTATTTAAAAGGTATTCGCGGTAATGGTAAAGCGCGTAATGCGATTAACCAAACAGAAACTGCGGCAGAGCTTCGTGCACTATTAAATGGACTTGTACAAGACTATGAAGAGCTTGAATCTAAATTAATAGTACCGGAAGCAAAAGAATTAATTATTTAACTTCTTTCAGCGGGTGTCCAAACATCCGCTGAAAGAAGTTAAATTGATTAAATTGAAGAGGCGTCTCACCGTTCGTTTTGAGACGTCTATTTTTTTGTCAACTTTAATTTTTAGAATTATTAATCATTTGTTCTCTTATGGAAATTAAATCGAAACAGATGATTACAGCGATAAAATTGTGTACAATAGAAATATTATGGACGTAAACGCAACGCGGACAATTTAATAAGGAGTGAAACAAGTGTCAAACATAGAAGAATTAAATGATCAGCTTTTGGTGAGACGCCAAAAAATGACGGCTATTCGAGAAAATGGTCAAGATCCATTTGGTAGCCGTTTTGAACGTACGCATTTATCAACGGAAGTGCGTGAACAATTTGCAGATCAAACAAAAGAGCAGCTAGAGGAAAACCTACAAGAGGTAATTATTGCGGGTCGTATTATGACGAAACGCGGTAAAGGAAAAGCTGGCTTTGCACATATTCAAGATTTAGGTGGCCAAATTCAAATTTACGTTCGTCAGGATCATGTTGGCGAAGAAGCATATGAATTATTTAAACAAGCTGACCTAGGCGATATCGTAGGGATTCGCGGTAATGTATTCCGAACACAAGTAGGAGAGCTTTCGGTTAAAGCTGAAGAATTTACATTCCTATCAAAAGCTTTACGCCCTATGCCAGAAAAATTCCATGGCTTACAAGATGTTGAACAACGTTACCGTCAACGTTATTTAGATTTAATGACGAATGAGGATAGTAAAACTACATTCATTACACGTTCTAAAATTATCCGCGCTATTCGCAATCATTTAGATAATGCAGGATATTTAGAAGTAGAAACACCAATGCTTCATACAATTGCTGGTGGTGCAGCGGCTCGTCCGTTTATTACACACCATAATGCACTTGATATGGAATTATATATGCGTATTGCAATCGAACTGCATTTGAAACGTCTAATTGTTGGTGGACTAGAAAAAGTATATGAAATTGGTCGTGTTTTCCGAAATGAAGGGATTTCAACACGCCACAATCCTGAATTCACAATGATAGAGCTGTATGAAGCTTATGCAGACTACAAAGATATTATGTCTCTAACAGAAAACCTTATTGCTCATGTAGCTCAAGAAGTTTTAGGTACTACTACAGTTCAATACGGTGAAGATGAAATTAATCTTGCTGTAGGCTGGAAACGAGTTCATATGGTAGATGCAGTAAAAGAAGCTACAGGTGTAGACTTCTGGCAACCTATGACTAAGGAGCAAGCTCAAGCACTTGCTAAAGAACATGGAGTAGAAGTTAAAGAAACTCATGAAGTAGGACATATTATTAACGAGTTCTTCGAGCAAAAGATTGAGGAGACTCTTGTTCAGCCTACATTTGTTTATGGTCATCCAGTAGAAATCTCACCTCTAGCAAAGAAAAATCCAGAGGACGAGCGTTTCACTGACCGTTTCGAACTATTTATCGTTCGACGCGAGCATGCAAATGCCTTTACAGAACTAAATGATCCAATTGACCAACGTGAGCGTTTTGAAGCTCAGTTAGCTGAAAAAGCAGCTGGTAATGATGAAGCACACGAAATGGACAATGATTTCATTGAAGCATTAGAATACGGTATGCCTCCAACAGGTGGATTAGGTATTGGTATCGACCGTTTAATCATGCTTCTTACAAATTCACCATCAATTCGCGACGTATTATTATTCCCAACAATGCGTCATACTACTAAATAGTAGTTTTAAAAAGATATAGCACAACTACTACTCGGGATAAAAAGCGGTAGTCGAACTAGAAAAAGAAAGCTTTGTTAAAAGGTTATCTTGAATAAGCAGGAGTCGAAGTGCAGAAGAAGCACCAAGACTCCTGTTTTGCATCTTCTGCGATGAAATAAATTAGAAAGAATTAAGTAGAGTATTTAAATGATGAATGAATATAAGGTATACTTTTAGAGTTCTATAATTTGCAGATTAAATAGAAATAGACATTATCAAAAGTTTTATTGGAGGCTTATAATGAATTATAAAATCTTTAACAAACAAGTATTTGAACAGGCACAAGTACGATCAGTTTCAGATGTCCTGTTAACTGAAGAAGAGCTTGAGAATGGTATGAAATTGGCGGTTTCTAAGTCAGATCCAAATCTTACTTTATATTTAGTGGATATAGACGGTCAGAAGAAATTCGATGTCCGTTGGGATGATTCCTCTGAAATTTTCACCGGCTGGTATTCGGCTTGGGATAATTTCTCTTGGTGCCTAGATATAGTTGATAAACAAAATGATTAAATTAGTAGATTTTTAGATTTAATTTAAAAAACAAACCGCATTTGAAAAGGGAACATATTATTGTATCTTATTCGGATTTCTTTTTTCTTGTTATTTTGTAGCAGAACAATAAAGTTAAAGAAGTAACAAACATGAATAAGTAGGAGTCGAGGTGCAAGAGAACCACTTTGGCTCCTTTTTTTCGCGATTGAGTAATTTGTAAGGGCAATGGCGCGTTACAATGTGTGTGTGATCGTTGATGCTTTTTCAAGGGAAGCTTGAGAAAGTGTTCTTTAAAAAGGGTTTATTTTGATATCTTCTTATTTAGTTTGTTGAGATTTATAAGGAAGAGATGTATAGTAAAACAAATAAAGTGATAGCTAGAAGATTATAAGAATTATTTAGTGCTCGAAAAGACGTAAAATAGCTTACTAATTCTATTTTTATAAAAAAAGATAATTTTATAGCGAAAAACACTTGCGATTGTATTGGAATCATGATAAATTATTACTTGTCGTTAAGACGACGTAAGAAATAAAACGGATTGAAAAAAACATCAAAAAAGATGTTGACATCAAAATCCTAGAATGATATTATATAAGAGTTGTCGCTTGGGGAAAGAAGTTAAAAAACTTCTAGAAAAAAAGAGTTGACAACGAAAACAAGAAATGTTATACTATAAAAGTTGTTGAAATAAAACGACAACGAAATGAACCTTGAAAACTGAACAAGCAAAACGTAATCAATAAAGTTTTTAGTAGCTAACCTTGAGTTGGTGAACGAAACAAAATTTTGGACA
>NZ_JBGCCD010000034.1:0-60101 GCF_041262405.1 Lysinibacillus sp. RC79 | reverse complement strand
GATGGTTCCCTAACTCAAGAGGAAGCAGATAAACAACTGAAAGACCTTGGTGTGTCTCTTCCAACCCATAATGAAAAAGGCGATAAATTCGCGAAATTAGATGATAAAACAAAAACACAGGTAGAAGAAATAATGAAACAACTTAAAGATGGTTCCCTAACTCAAGAGGAAGCAGATAAACAACTGAAAGACCTTGGTGTGTCTCTTCCAACCCATAATGAAAAAGGCGATAAATTCGCGAATTTAGATGATGAAACAAAAACACAGGTACAAGAAATAATGAAACAGCTTAAAGACGGTTCTTTAACTAAGGAGGAAGCGAATACAAACCTGAAAGACCTTGGAGTATCACTTCCAACCCATAATGAAAAAGACGAAAAATTTGCGAAATTAGATGATGAAACAAAAACACAGGTACAAGAAATAATGAAACAAGTTAAAGAGGGTTCTTTAACTCAAGAGGAAGCGAATAAACAACTAAAAGACCTTGGAGTATCACTTCCAACCCATAATGAAAAAGGCGGAAGATTCGCTAATTTGGATGATGAAACTAAAAAAGAGGTTACAAAATTAATTGAGAAAGCAAAAATACAAATGAAGGAATTAGGAGTAGATTTCCCTGCAGAAAAGTTTAATCAATTAATTGATTAACATGCGAAGGGAGGATTAATTTTAAAAAATACAGTGGTAACCAATTTTACGATCAATAAAAGGGTCCTAAAACCCCTGTTTTACCAGGGTTTTAGGACCCCTTTTTATTCCTATTTAGGCTAGACCTTTAATATATTTCGTAACATTCCCTAAACAACAACTACCTTGAGGATTGTTTATCTCGCAGCCACAACGGTTTTCTTTTATATTTGCACGAATATGTTCTAATGGATTAGGCGTAAGTTCATTTTCAACATATTGTTTAATCTTTTCTTTAGTCCAATCAAAACAATAACAAACCGGTGTACTTAATGAGTCATCCTTTTGATGCACAGCTACCTTTATATCAGATAGAAGGTACTCCTTATGACTCGTATCAAAATAAACGACATGACAATCTTTAGTAGCACAAAAATAGTGATTTTCCATAGCATTTATTGATCCTAATACAGATGGTTTCATCATTGATTTAATTGTTATTAGCTGTACATTTTTAGCTTTATTTTTACAAGAGGGACAAACAATAGTGTTTTCATTAATATTCTTTTTACTGCTACTACAACAGTTTTCCATCTTCATACCACCTCATACAATATATTTTCAGTCGCCGAAGACATTCGTGCTTTAAATTTTGGTGAGGACTCATCATACACCTTATATAAAGTATAACCCATGGACGAAGATAAATGGAAAAGGAATTGCTTCATTATCAACAAGACAGTGAACACTCAAAAAAGATCAAGAGCGCGAAGGTGTAAATTGGAATTCTTTATTGGAAATCACCAAAATTTATTCATTTTTTAATTTGAAAGGGACGAATTTAAAAAAGTCGCTTTATTTTTAAAATGCGAAAACAAATAACATCCAATAATAACAATCAATCCCCCAATCCCTTGCGTCCAAGAGATGCTCTCTCCTATAAATAAAAACGCTAGAAGTGCCGTGAAAATCGGATTGAAATTAAGGAAAACACCGGATGTGGTAGCCCCTAATTTTTGAATACCAATGCTCCAAAGTACCATACAAACGACAGTGGAGATAAACCCTGTATATAGAAGTGATAGTATAAAAGAATGATTAACGTTAGAAATGGTAAAATCCTTAAGGTTAAACGGTAAAAGTACAAGAAGTCCAAATATTCCTGAATACAAATTAGCCATTAGTGGCGAGGTAGTTTTCATTGCCCAATTATTACAGACGGAATAAATACCCCATATACATACAGCTGCAAGCATCCATAAATCTCCCGAATTAAAATGAAAAGACAATAATAGGTTGATGTTCCCCTTTGAAAGTACAAGAAGAACACCGAACAACGAAAGTAGCATTGCAAGTGCTTGAAGCATATTTATCTTTTCTTTTAGAAAAATAAATGAAAAAATCGCAATTGAAATTGTATTTAATGTTGAAATGAGGCCAACATTCGTCGACGTAGTTCTTTCCAATGCTAAAAATTGAAAAATATTGAACAATACTACACCTGTAACGCCCATTAAAAATAAAGGGAGGAGGGCATCTCGAGAGGGAAGCAATCTTTTTTCTTTCCACCAAACCATTGGAAGAAGCACAGCGACGGCAATGATCCATCTTAAGGTCGTCAATGTTAACGGAGAGGCATGATCAACAAGAGATTTGGCAACTACAAAATTGCCTCCCCAAAGTAAACTGGTTAAAAGCATTAATAAAACATAGACATTCGGCAAATCACGATCTCTCCTTTGATTCTAGTATGTACAATCGAGTATCATATTTGATAAAAGAATCATAACATTTTCGCTTTTTACGCAGTATAATATTTTGTACAATGAATAAAAATCGGAATAATAGTAAGAATAATAGAGTTTTGCAGAATAAAATTAATTATAATCATCGAATGTAGCTGAATTTTCGAATAAAAAAAGGGGAGAAAATAGCATGAGAGATGTTGATAGAAAATTATTAGATAGCGTTGATACTCAAATACTAGATATTTTGCAGAGAGAAGTTCAGATAAGTAATGCAGAGATAGCGAGACGGGTGAATTTGTCCCCACCGGCAACCCATACGAGAATAAAACGTTTAGAAAGTGAAGGGTTTATTGACAAACAAGTTGCCATTTTAAATCATGAGAAACTGGGATTCGATTTACTGTGCTACGTCTTCATGAGTACAAATATTCATCAAGCTAAGGAGTTAGAAGCTTTGGAAAATGCCTTAAAAACAATGACAGAAATATTAGAATGTCATTGTTTAACAGGAGAGTATGATTATCTTTTAAAGGTTGTTATTAGGGATCGAAAAGAATTAGATCGCTTTATAAGAAAATTAAATAGACTGGGCATATCCCGCATTCAAACGAACTTATCTTTACGAGAAGTTAAATATTCAACAGTTTTACCAATATCAGAAGATGAACAGTAGAAGTTCTTCCGAGCAATATGGATTTTTAGCTTCGTCACATAAATGGTTTATTTTAGGTCTAAAACTCAAGCACAATAGGAGGCATAATGAAAACATTCATATATATGGTACGACACGGTGATTCACCAAAAGACGGAAATGAGAGAACGAGAGAATTAACCGAAAAAGGTAGATTAGACGCTCAACGAATAACTGATATTCTACAAAAAGAGGGCATTGATACTGTTATTTCAAGCCCGTATAGTCGTTCAATCCTAACTGTTCAGAAAGTAGCTGAACAAATAGAAAAAGAAGTAATTGTATTTGAAGACCTTAAAGAGCAAATATTTATTGCTGGAGATAAGCGAATCTCTGACAAGGAATTATTCCCTTTATTACATAAGTCATTTTCTGACCCAACCTATGCTATAGAGGGAGGTGAGTCAAATGCTGCCTGCCAGAAACGTGCTATAAATGTATTAAAAGAAATAATAAATACATATCAAGGACAGAAATTAGTAATTGGCACACATGGCGCAGTTATGACTTTAATGATGGGGTTTTATGATAGTAAATACGATTTGAACTTTTTACTACATACAACAAAGCCAGATATATACAGAATGGAATTCGATGGGCAAGAATTGGTTGATGTAAAAAGATTATGGGAGATTTAAGGAAGGGCATTGAAAAACTTATGAATTGCTAAAAAAAATATAGTAACTTATTAAGTATAAAAAGTCGATTTGCACTGAAAATTTTGGTGTAAATCGACTTTTTTCAGTGGCTTCGAATAAAGGGTTTGTGTTTTTTTTATAAATGTCCTATTTAGAATTTTGATTAAAACGAAAAAGTTTAAAGTTAGGTAATCTGTAAAGACTAGTAACATTTATAGCTTTTGGATAACAGATAATGTACATTACACTAAAAGAACAAAATAATTCATAACTTTAGTAGAGGTGAAAATTATATGGAGGAAAAGCTAAATAAGAAAAATAAAATAAACAATTATATTAAAAAACAAATTAATAAAAATAGTTATATTTTAGGTGTCGCTGCTGGTTCTGGAATGACAGCTAAATACGCAGAACAAGGTGGCGCAGATTTTATTTTAGCTCTAAATTCAGGACGATTCAGATTAATGGGGGTAAGTTCATTAGCTGGTTTCTTACCGTATGCAAATAGTAATGATGTTGTCATGGATTTTGCATGTAAAGAGATCCTTCCTATGATCAAAAAAATTCCAGTTTGTTTTGGTTTATGTGCAACAGACCCAACAATTGAATTAGATAGCTATATTGATTTAATTAAGAAAAAAGGATTTGCAGGTATTAATAATTATCCAAGTATAGGTCTAGTAGATGGGCTCTTTAGAGAAGCTTTAGAGGAACAAGGGATTACTTATGAAAAAGAGATAGAAGCTATTCGTCTCGCTAGTGAAAAGGGATTGTTTACTGTAGCCTTTGTATTTAATGAAGAGCAAGCTATATGTATGGTAGAAGCTGGTGCAGATATTATTTGCGTTCACTTAGGTTTAACGAATGGTGGATCGTTAGGGGCAAAAAAGATTTTATCTTTACATGCCGCCAAAAAGATGGCGGTAAATATATTTAATAAATGTAATGAACTGAATCCAAACATTATTAAAATGATTTACGGAGGTCCGGTTAATAAACCAATAGATGTTCAATATATGTATGATGATACTACTATTATGGGTTACATCGGAGGTTCTGTTTTTGAAAGGATTCCAAATGAACAAGCGCTCATACATATAACCAAATCATTTAAGCAAACGAACGATTTTCAGTTGGATGATTTAATCAGTAAAATTACTGATGGTCTAGGAAGTCAAGCTGATTATATTAATTTTATCAAGAAATACATTAGTTTGCATTATATGGATGAAATATCATTAAATGAAGTGGCAGAAATATTGAATTTGTCTCGTTCTTATTTAAGCACATTATTCAAAAAAGAGGTGGGGATTTCATTTACAGAATATCTTATTAATTTTCGACTTAATAGGGCAATTGAAATTTTAAAATTTGAAAAACTACCACTAAATAATATTGCCGAAATGGTAGGTTATCCCGATTATACTCAGTTTAGTAAAATATTTAAAAAATATAAAGGTGTGTCACCTAGAAACTATTTAACTTCTTTCAGCAGGTGTTTGGACACCCGCTGAAATAGAGGAACTCAGTCTAAGAACGCCACGTCCTGTGGCAACGACTGAGTGACCAACATCGTGTTGGCCTAAAGCCTCCGGCGGATTCCAGACGCAATTATGCCAAGGCATAATTGATAATATAACAAAGAGACAATTTTATAGAACAAAAACACATTAACTCTCCTAAAAGAAAACGTTATTATGGAATGGAGTAATAAATGAAACCGCTTTCTTATATGATTTTAAAGATCAAGAAGGGAGAGAGTTAATATGAAGACAATTGCTTTGGCTGGAACATTTGATTCAAAAGGAAAAGAATATTTATATGTAAAAGAGTTGATAGAATCGTTAGGTTTCAATACTTTCACGATCCATACTGGTGTTTTTTCCCCAACGTTTGAGCCTGATGTAGGAAATGCTGAAGTAGCGGCTGCAGCTAGAGAAGATATACAAGAAATTGCAGCGAAAAGAGATCGAGCAAATGCAACCGCAGTTCTTGCTAAAGGGATGGAAGCGCTTTTACCGAAATTGTATGAAGAAGGTAAATTCGATGGTGTTCTATCCTTTGGAGGTACTGGAGGGTCATCTATTGTAACAACTGGCATGAGAGCATTACCAATTGGTGTTCCTAAAGTAATGGTTTCAACGGTCGCTTCTGGTAATACGGAGCCGTATGTAGGGACTAGCGACATAATGATGATTCCGTCAGTAGTAGATGTAGCTGGTTTAAATGTAATTTCGACAAAAATATTTACAAATGCAGTCTTTGCGATAGCAGGTATGCTTAACTTTGAAAATAAAAAGATCGTGAAAAAGAAGCCTCTTATTGCTGCAACTATGTTTGGACTGACAACACCTTGTATAAATCAGGCTAAAGATTTCTTAGAAACTAAAGGATATGAGGTATTAATTTTCCATGCAACAGGTGTTGGCGGTCGTACAATGGAGAATTTAATAGCTAATGGATTTATAGATGGAGTCCTTGACATCACGACTACTGAATGGGCTGATGAATTAATTGGAGGTGTATTGAAAGCTGGACCGCATCGTTTAGAAGCAGCTTCAAAAAAACAAATTCCACAAGTTGTATCAGTGGGTGCAATAGATATGGTTAACTTTGGTCCATTTGATTCTGTCCCTCATAAATTTGAAGGAAGAAAATTTTATAAGCATAATCCAACGGTAACTTTAATGCGCACATCTGTTGAAGAGAACAAGCAAATAGGTGAAGTGATTGCTGAAAAATTAGCTTTAGCTAAAGGGTACACGGCATTATTTTTGCCGCTAAAAGGGTTATCAGGTCTTGATGTTGAAGGACAGCCTTTCTACGGTTTAGAGGAAGACAATATGTTATTTGATACATTAAGAGAAAAGGTTGACCAACGTAAAGTGGAAATGGTTGAAATCAATGCGGATATAAATAGTGAAGAGTTTGCACTAGCTGCAGCGGAAAAATTAATTGCATTAATAGAAAATAAAGCGAGGGACAACGATCATGTTACAGAGACAAGAAATATTGAATCGTTTTAAAGAAGAAATTAATAAAGGAAATATTCTTCTAGGTGTTGGCGCGGGTACAGGAATTACAGCTAAAAGTAGTGAAGCTGGTGGAGCCGACATGTTGATTGTCTATAATTCAGGTCGTTATAGAATGGCTGGTCGTGGTTCTCTAGCAGGTTTATTATCATATGGTGATGCGAACCAAATTGTTGTTGAAATGGGTAATGAAGTATTACCCGTTGTAAAGGACACCCCAGTACTAGCTGGTGTTAATGGAACAGACCCTTTTAAAGTGATGAGTGTTTTCCTAAAACAGCTGAAGGATCAGGGGTTTAGTGGCGTTCAAAACTTTCCTACAGTTGGTTTAATTGACGGTGTTTTTCGTCAAAATTTAGAGGAAACAGGAATGGGCTATGATTTAGAAGTAGATATGATTAGAGAAGCACATCAATTAGATTTGCTAACGACTCCATATGTTTTCGATGAAGAGCAAGCAAAGAAAATGGCTGAAGCGGGTGCAGATATTTTAGTGGCTCACATGGGATTAACGACAAAGGGAACGATTGGTGCACAAACAGCATTAACTTTAGATGACTGTGTCGATCGAATCCAAAAAATTATTAATGCTGGTAAGTCTGTAAATCCTGATATATTAGCAATTTGCCATGGAGGTCCAATTGCAGAACCGGAAGATGCTGCTTATATTATCGAAAGAGTAGATGGAATTGTTGGATTCTTTGGTGCATCTAGTATTGAAAGATTTGCCGCAGAAAAAGGAATTAAGGAGCAAACCGAAGCTTTTAAGGGTATAAACAATAGTAATTAATTTTCATATCGAAGACAATTTCCTTTCTCGAAAGTCTGAGAGAGGCTGGGACATAAGTATATTTTCAAAGCAAAATTAAACAATTTCACATCATAAAAGCGCGAGAAATCAACGTTTCTAAAATTGATTTCTCGCGCTTTTTAATTAAGGAAAGCATCACGTTGATTGTTATGGATCTTGAAGTAGGTTGGATATTTAGAAGGAATTGTGCGTTGAATAATAATATAGAGTTAGATTTTAGTATTTTTCAATTCCATTAACAAAGCACTTTCATTATTAATTTTTTTAACTTTTGAAAACCCGCATTTTTCGTAACATCTAATAGCTCTTTCATTAGAAACTTCAGGGTCTAATATTATTATTTCAGCGTCAGTAATGTTAATAATGAGTTCAATAAATTTACTAACCATAATCGTTCCATAGCCTTTATTATACAGTTTAGGGATACCGATAAATTGGTCAATTCCCAAAATCACTTGATTATTTAAATATCCTAATTCTTTTTGTTCTTCTTCTTGAAGTTTATAGTATTGCATAAATCCTATTGGGGATATCGTCTAACTCAACAATAAAAGGAAAAACTGGGATTTCACCACGAACACGTGGTTCATATTTTTTCCTTACTTGTTCTATTGTAAATGGTGAATTTATATCCCCATAAAATTCTAAAACTTCTTTTGTACTTAACCATTTGGCCATTAAATCATAATCATTATCAGTCATATTCCTGATGTATATATTGTTTGTATCCAAAATATGTACCCCTTTCAAAATTTTCGGTATATCATAATATACCGAAAATTGTATGTATAGTACAGACAATTACTGAAGAATTTTAGTAAATCTTAAAACCATCTGGGTACTATAGATGAGCCGATGATGATAGATAAAACTGTTCAAAATTATGAAACAAGGTAGATGATACTGAACGATTTGAGGAAAGTAATTAAAAAGGGTCACCAGACTGGCGGCGACCCTTAAATCGGAAATGTTAATACTCTCTATCTCTATTCATGAAAGTAGCGCCGATAATAATTAAAAGTATAAATAGAACAACAATTAAGGCAAATGTTGAACCATTACCATTTCCGCCACCATAGTAGCATCCATTATTTATACCACCAACGTTTCCGTAGTATCCCATAAAATATCCCTCCTTTCTACAATCTATAATATGTAAGCTGTAGAAAAGGAGTGGGGTGTTAAACTATTCAGCTATAGGCATTAAAAAATATATTTTTGTGGGATAAGACAATAAAAAAGGGTCACTTGGGATAGGAGTGACCCTTAGAAAAAAGTTTCGGAGGTGTAAGGCTAAATTAGCTTTACCTTACTATTATTATGATGTGATAGCTATGTTTGTATAGTGAATTGCCTGTGAAATAGATTTATAAAAAAAGCCGTAGCGTTGTCACATGCTACATTAAACTAATGAATAATTTGAGGAAAATGTGCAGTAAAAAGAATGGATCAATAAAAAAACAGTCCCTTCAAATTTGAAAGGACTGTTCAATAAAAGTAAACTACTTTAAATTCAATATAACATTGTTAATAGGGGGCATTGTTATACAAATTTAATGAGGGGCTTTCGTTTGAAGCAACTTAATCCCCATACCAATAAATATCATTCCAGTTATCTTATTCAGGATCATCCCTACCTTTTGGTTTCCTCTTAGTTTTTTAGTAACGTACGAAGAGAAATAAGTAACAAATAAACACCATAGTAGTCCAGTCGCTGTAAAAGTAAGTCCTAAAATTAAAAAAGGAATAGGACCTGATGCCTTAACATCTATAAACTGCGGGAGAAACGCAATAAAAAATAAAGAAACTTTTGGATTCGTTAGACTTGTTAAAAGTCCTTGTATATAAATTTTTCTTAAGTTTAATTTATTAGATGACGCTTGGAAACCTATGTTTGACTTATCCAGTATCATTTTAATCCCTAGATAAACGAGATAAATGACACCAATAATTTTAATGGTATTAAATAATACAATAGATTTTGTAAGTATGAGCGATAAGCCAAAAGAAACTAATAACGTATGAACTAAGGAACCAGTAATAATACCAAACACAGAAAAAATACCAGCTCTTCTACCTTGTGAAATACTTCTACCAACAATATACATGGTGTCCGCACCAGGGATTAGATTTAGTAAAATCCCTGTTAATAAAAACATTTCATAATTAATAATACCGTACATTTTAGCACCTCTATCTCTTTTTTTGGGGTGCCCTTATCGATATTAAAGTAAATGAATGAAAAACAAAAGCTTTTTTTACACAAGTGGATTAACACTAAGGAAAATATAAGTGGTTCTACTGCAAAAAGCTGCGGAGTTTACATACACTACAGCTCAGAATTGGTATCCTTTTACGGTTTGCAGTGAAAAGAGAAACCATTATTTATTTCACCAGATACATAAATTATAAAGAAAACAAGTGAACCAACAGATTTATTTGAATATAATGTTTGAAACTAAAAGAATAAGGGAGACGGTGTTGTGAGCGAAATAGATAAACGAAACAGATTAGATGAAGAACCATTTTCTTATCAAATAACGAAAAAGGGAACGGTAGTAATATATTACGAAGGTAAACAAATTAAAATTGTAAAGGATAGGGACGCCGAGCGTCTTATCGTAAGAATCAATGAAGTTGAAGATAATATAACTGCAGTACAGTTATTGTTAGCTAAAATTACGGGTAATTTTAAACGTGGTAATGAGAAATTTGGGAAAAATAAAAGAAAATAAATTAAATTTATTTGCACAGATAGGGTAAGTGAATAATTGGAAGGAATTGTTTAGGAAGGTGGGGAGCATTGTTAAATTTACTCTTTATATAACAATGCCCTAACTACAATTTGAAAGCGAAATTTTAAATAATCTCTCCTAGTTATTTCAATAATTTATATTTAAAAATATCGACATCTTCATTTTGTTCATCTAGAACTGTTTCAATGTGCTCCCAGCCTCTTTTTTCATAGTAAGCTGAAGCATTTTCTATCTTTAAAAATACGTGTGTATATCCTAATTTTTTCATATGTTTTAGCAAGTCGTCGATTAAATAAGACCCTATTTTTTGACTTCGATATGATGGTTCAACATATAAAGATGCTAACCAAGGTTTATACTGAGGTCTTCCTTTCCAATCGTTTTCAAATACGGATACTGTTCCTACACATTAACCATCTACATTCGCTATGAAAGTAATTGGAAGTTCATTTGCATATGTTTCTTTAAAAAAATCGACCACTTCTTCATATGTTTTCTTACTGCTAGTTGGTACAACAAATTCCTTGTAGACTAATTTTGCTACATCCTCTATATATTCTGGACGATTTACTAATAAGTCAATATTCATAAATACCTCCTGCTTTTTTAATTCTTTACTGAATTTGTGTAAAAATCCGGTTAATGATTATTCAACTTACATTATAAACGATAAAAAGACCATTTATATATAGCAAAGATATTGAATACTGAGCAATATGAAGAGAAGAAGAGTTTTCCATTTAAAAAGAGGATTTAATTTAATCCCTTCAACACCTTTATTCATCAATCTATATCTATATCTATTTATTTTCACAGTAACTTCCTGACTATAATTGTGTGAAATACGTGTAATGAAACGCGTATTTTAACACTAATTCATTTGGTTCTTACCAAGGTTAAGTGAATATGTGAAAGAATACGTAGCAAAGGAAGCTTTAAGAATTCGAAAAGTGACTGAGCAAAGCTATCGGTATGTAGACCAAATAGAACTGAATTTGATATGGTTCATCAAGGTGTATCTAAGCACAAGAAACTTTTTTTATTAAATAGCAAAAGGCTGACAATGATGCTCAGCCTCTTGCTAGAAAAATAATAAGAAATAACTTAAAACAAGGCTGTTTTCGAAAAGATTGTTGTTATTCAACTAACGGTGCAGAATAGTTCAACAAGGGTGATGGTTATTTATGGTAAAGTAAATAAGGGGTGGATATTATGGAAGATTTAATTTTGACATTGTATATCTTAATTTTAATCTCTCTTAATGTTGTTTTCTTTACATTGTTTAGAAAAGAAAAATTAAATCTTATGCTATCAGGCATCATTATGATGGTACTTGCTCCATTGATCGGTTTTTCAAGTGGTGCTTTATTTCTTCATTTTTATGATTGGAGTTCTGGAGGAACGGGGGAAGGTGCAGGCTATGGTGGAGCATTTTTAGGACTTATAACATTAGCTAATGGGGTTCTCATTCTGTTGATTGGAGTTATAAGATGGGTTTTAAATCTCATAAAAAAAGTGAAGTAATGATTCGTTACTCAAATAACTGGTGGCTTTACTGAACAACAGTAATGCTTTTCTTAGTGTGGAGTGAATTAAGTCCAATTTCCAAAGAAAAATATCTTATCACGCAATAGAAAGAACTATTTTCTTCTTGAACTAGCGGAGGCTTTAGTTGAATAAGATAGCCAAACCAGAAGCAATAATCTTTGAGGAAACGACCTCTAATTAATACTGGGATTACTCTTGAAAAGAAGGTGTGAAAATGAAAGATTTGTATACTTGCGTATTAAAAAACGGTGATGAAACAGATATGCCAAAAGAGAATATTAAAGATTTACCGATTTTTTCAAACCAACATCAATTTAATAGTTATTTTAAGTCGAATGGTTACAATTTAGAAATTGATATAATAACAAAAACTCTTTGATTAAGCAGTTGTGTTCGAAAAGATTGTTGCTATTCAATTAACGAAGCAGCATTCCTGTTTGAAGGATGTTCGAGGTCTTGAAAGAAAAGGAGCCCTCTAGTATGATGCATGAGTGTCAACGACCATTGACCCATCATCAAACAAGGAGGACTCCTTTATGCATTCTAAATGGAATAATAAAATTAATCAAGTTACTGAAAATACACTCGTTGTCGGTATGGATATTGCAAAGCGTATTCATTACGCATGCTTTGTCGATGAACGCGGGCGAGTAATAGAAAAAGCTTTTGCGGTACATCAATCGAAAGAAGGCTTCGAAAACTTGTATGAAAAGATTCTTCAAACGATGAAGGAAGCTAAGAAAACTGAAGTAATAATAGGTATTGAGCCTACAGGCCACTACTGGATGAACTTAGCCTATTTCTTAGATCAATACGGAATCCCACTTGTCATGGTGAATCCAATGCACGTAAGACGTTCGAAAGAACTAGATGATAACTTACCGACAAAGCACGATAAAAAAGATGCACTAGTCATCGCTCGCTTATTAAAAGATGGACGTTTCAGCTATCCACGTATACTGAAAGACATTGAAGCTGAGCTTCGTATTGGTTCTACTCTTCGTTCAAAATTGACGGAGGATTTGGCTAGTATCAAAAACCGAATCATTCGTTGGCTTGATCGCTACTTTCCAGAGTTTACTCAAGTTTTTCCTAATTTCGGGAAGATGGCACTTGCAACACTAGAAATGACGCCATTACCAAAAGATATTAAAGAGAAAACAGCTGACGAGCTGGTCTTTCTTTACCGACAGGTGAAGGGAATGAGAGCCCCACAGTTACCGAAAGCTAAGCTTCTTATTGAAGCCGCGAAAAACTCTATCGGACTGACAGAAGGAACACAGATGGCCCAACATGAAATCGCCACGCTCTTACGTCAGTATCGGTTATTAGAAACTGAAATTGAAACTGTTAATAATCAATTAGCAGAAATGGCACAAACAACAATGGAGTATGAAATATTGGCTTCAGTTCCTGGTTTAGGAGATGCGACAATCGTTGATTTACTATCAGAAGTAGGATGCTTCGCACTTTATGAAAATCCACGCCAACTTATAAAACTAGCGGGATTAACATTACGTGAGAGCTCGTCCGGTCAACATAAGGGACAAAAACATATCTCTAAACGAGGACGAAAGAAGCTCAGAAACACCCTATTCAAAGTAATAGTACCGCTAATTCGTCATAACGAAGCGTTTAAACAGCTTCATGAATACTACACAACACGACAACAAAATCCCTTACGGGGGAAGCAGTCAATGGTGATACTCTGTGGTAAATTACTGAAGGTATTACATGGCATATGCAAAAAGAAAGTCTTTTTTAACGAGCAACATATGATGAAGGACCTCTACTGTCTCGTAGAGGCAGCGTAATCAACTCTTTCATCGAACTATAAAAAGAAGGATGACACGGAGAAGCCAGCAAAATAACTAAACTCAGACTATGAGTCTCCGGAGCAGCATAGCAGGCCTCAGCCTTATGAATAGACCGAACGAAGGAATGTAAGCGCAAATGACGCTAAGAGACATGGGAGGGTACGTCGTCATAAGTATCGCAGAGATCCATTGTGCATCACATAGTGGATAAAAAAGCTAATGATTTACATTAGTTTTAGCGAAGCGTACACCTAGCTTGTAAATTATAACTATAAATTCAAAACACTGTTTATAAATGAAGTAGGAAATTATTTTTTCTTCACCACGGAATGGTGGAAACCGTTGATACATCAATGTTTATAGAGGGAGGTTAGTTTAAGGAATTAACTGTATTTTAGGGTGAAATATTTGGCAAGTGAAGGCGGAAAGGAGAAATGGTGAAAAGAACTTTTAATAAGTTAGATAAGATACAAATTGTTATTGCTATCATCGCATTACTACTAGCGATACTTGGATTTACTTTCGATAACTTAACGAAAATAGCTATCATATTAATATCTATAAATATACTTGTGAATAGGATACGAGATTTTAGCAAAGACAAAAAATCCATTTTTTCATATTTGATAATAGTAATGGCGATACTAATAATTTCCCTTTCAATCAACCAGTTATTAAGCTAACGGGGGCTTTACTTGAAGATCATTGAGTTGCATAGGCAGCTCTTTTTTTCTTATTTAACTCCCATGAAAGAACTTAATCATCTTTCATTTTCTGTGGTGAAGAGCTGTTTTTTGCGCTTCATGGATGGCTAACGGGCGAGTTAGTTGAAGATTAAACTTTCAGAATAATATAAAACTGCTAGAGAAGAATTACACTCTCTAGCGGTTTCTTGTTTCTAAGTCAATTCAATTATAGTATATTATTCCATAAATAACCAATCTGTTTTTCATCTTATATTCTCGGTAATATGCGCGGTAGAAAGGGGAATAACAGGATAATGAAGTAATATTTTCGATTCATGAAATATCAAAACAATCTTTGAGGAAACAGCCTAAAACGAAAAGGATTAGATTATACTTACACCTTTAGCCCTATAACGGGGAATATCCGAGCTTACTAAGAGCTAATGCCATTTGATAGTATCCCCTACTATTAGGATGAACTCCTCCTGATGATATTAAAGCTTTTTCATTTCCCTTAAATACACTATAGATATCAGCTACTTTAACATTCAATTCCCGACCAAAACTGTTAATCGATGAATTAAACGCTCTAATCGCCTCATCTGCTATAGGGATATCGCTAAATGGATTGTATAAATTCTGTAACCGTAAAATATATTTATCTTGTTTGTCTAGATGGTGAATTCTTTCTAATATTTTTGAGATGTTATTTCTTGATTGCTTAATAGCACGAGATATACTTTCTTCGTTTTTATTGATTAGAAATCCTTTAGCAGCGTTTATTAAATCATTTCCTCCAGCTGTTATCGAGATGATATTTGCACACTTTACAGCTTCCGTCACAATCGGGGCATTAAGCATAGTTAAAACATCCTCTGTCGTTGCTCCTGACCTTGCATGTTTTTGATAAAAAATACGCTTTTTTAAAATTTGCTGGCTTAGACATCTGTAATATTCAACAAATCCAGGGTCCAAAAACGGAACACCGATACCCACCGTAAGGGAATCGCCTATCGCAAGATAACGTAAATGATTGAAATCCATATTTCACCTCTACTAATTAGTTATAATTCTTATAATATTCAGCAAAATATGAATGGGGAAGCATTAAAAAGAAGGGGGAAACGATGCCTAGACAGGATTGTCATTACTAATTGTTGGAACTATAAATGTCTTGGTGGTTGGTACAGTGAGCTTTATACAGAATAACTACTGAACAATTTGAGTAAAATGTGCAGTAAAAAAGCTGATTAGAATATTCAAATCAGCTTCTGGTTTTTAGCTTTTTTCCGTTTCATCTTTTTTACTTCTAAGTAGTAATGCCATGAATAAAAAACTTGCTACCCAAAAGGAAAAGAGAAAATTTTCAAGCAAAGGCAAATTACCGTTTTTAAAATAATCCCAAACAGTAGTAAATAAAAATAGTGTTACAAAGAATGCGATATATAAGCATTTTCCGAATGTAGTCAATTAAAGCACCTCTATATGTAATAATAGTAAAATAAAATTTTAAATTGTAGCTGTAGAATAGAAAAATAACTATTAAAGGGTCACTGATATGAAATGAATGAATTACCCTAAGTAACAAAAGGGGAGGCCGTGACGGTCAACTAACGCCACAACCTAATAAGTGCGTGCGATACACTC
This sequence comes from Lysinibacillus sp. RC79, assembly GCF_041262405.1. Taxonomy (NCBI): domain Bacteria; kingdom Bacillati; phylum Bacillota; class Bacilli; order Caryophanales; family Bacillaceae; genus Lysinibacillus; species Lysinibacillus sp. RC79. The sequence goes on along the minus strand of NZ_JBGCCD010000034.1, from coordinate 44,097 downwards.
AATATTAATTTGTGCAAATTGAGGATACCTATACATTAAAAAAGCCGCAGCGTTTTGCAGAATCGTTTTTTCTTTTGAATTTTAGATTAATGACTAAAGCACAAGTGGAGAACTACTTTTAAGTTATATAAACAAATGAAAGTTACTAATTAGTAAAGTGACTATTTTTACTTGATAAAAAAGCCACTCATTTTGTAGTGAACCCCTATTTGTACCCAAATTAAGTGGGGTACAACGGGTAAAAACGGAAACTAAAATTTATTACCAAATGTTTTTCTAAATTTAACTTTTGATTTTTGTTAAAACAGATTTTTTACTTTTTCTTAATCAATAGAGTAAAAACCCCGCTAAATCAATATTTTTACGCTATAATGTAGGACGAGGTGAAGAAAATGTTTGTTAGTGAGAAACAAGTTGAAATTCGATATGCTGAGACCGACCAAATGGGTGTGGTGTATCATGCGAACTATATCATTTGGATGGAAAGAAGAATAAACCGTTGATATATAAGGGAGGGGAGAGGTCCTAGAAAAAGTGAACCCCAGAAAGTACCCCAAATTACTAGTAAAACACTATTTTACTTGGATTTCATCCACTAGCAAACTGATTCATGTAGTCAATAGACTTAATTTCATCCTTCTCAAATGAATGAACATATACTTTTAATATAGTATTAGGATCATCACCAAGTATTTTTGCTACTGTCACAAGTGTTTCACCGCGAGCGAGTAAAATAGAAGCGACTGTATGTCTTAATCCGTGAGGTGATATTCTTCGTACTTCATACTTATTACAAATCATATCAATTGCATCCTCGACATAAGTTAAGCCGATTGGACGGCAACCTTGCCTAGAAATGAAAACAAAATCCTCGTCTTTATGTTGCATGCTGTTTTCCCATTTCTTTTTTATACACCAGGCTTTATAAATCTTTAGTTGAGCATACAATTCCTCATTTATACTAATCTTTCGGTAACCATTTTCGCTCTTAGGTGGACCAAGACCAGTTCTTGTACGAGCTTTGTTTATAGTAATAGACTTTGTTTTAAAATCGATGTCTTTCCAAGTTAATCCCATCATTTCGCCTTTACGCATACCTGTCATCGCTAAAGATAGAATAGCTGTATATCTAGTAGTAGGGTCATTATCTTTCACACATGATAAAAACTGTTTCAGTTCTTCTTCAGTATAAAAATTATCTTTATCACCAGTAGGTGCAGCACTGAAGTCCATTTTCTTAAAGCGATCTTTGGGCAGGATTTCTTCCTCTACAGCATAGGATACAGCGGATTTGAAAACTCTAAAAATCCCCTGAATGGTTGCACGTTTTAACTTATATGAAACTAATTTATCAATTAATTCTCTTTGAAGAGTCATTTTAGTGAGTTTTTGCAATTTATAATGGCCGATGAGTGGTTTAATATGATTGATATAAGATTCTTGATAATGTATATACGTGCCAGGCCGCCATACATTTTTCTTCATTTCAAACCAAATTTCCATCCATTGTGCAACCGTTAAATTTGCATTTTCTACATATCTATCATTTCCGTCTAATATATTTGCCTTTACTTCAATCAACGCACGTTCAGCTGCTTGTTCAGTATCAAAACCTTGTTGTGATTTTTCTTTTCGCTTTCCAAATCGGTCATAGTACTTATAGCGAAATGCAAACTTCTTTTCGTTTTCCGAATCTTTGTACCAGTAAATGCAATCTTTTTTTGTATTATAGAATTTTTTTCTAACCATGTTGATTTCCCCCGATTTAAGCACGAGCAGGCACAATAATGAAGAAAATCGTTAGCATCACTCCTTTCAATAACGAGAATGTATGTTCTTTTTTTATGTATTAAAATAGCCCCTTAAATTTCAGCTCTGCTAATTCCACAGGAACATTATATAAGGTAGCTATGTCATAGATAGTCATTTGCTCGTATGAATCAACCAAATTTTCATCTGGAATTAATAAGTACGCAGCAAATGTATTTGCTTGTACTTCAACTTTATCAACTGAAAAAAAGGTCCGATTGCACATAAAAGGTGTATTTAACCTTGGATGTAATAACGCATGGCCTAATTCATGTGCGCAAACAATTCGCTTCCATTCTTCACTGAGGTTACTGTTAATAACAATGTATTTGTTGCGTCTATCATATTTATAGTAACCTCGAATTTCTTCATGTAAATCATATTCAATTACTTGGATGTTTAAATATTTTGCTAGTTTGAATGGGCACGTAGTATTATACTTTATATTTTGTTTCTCAATAAGTGTTTTTATCCACATTCAATCACTTCATTTCTTAATCATTTCATTCTATACTGGTTATTATAAGTAACTCAGTAGGGGGCAGATATTTCATTACAATTACTTTAAGTAAAGAAGAAGTAATTGCCATAGAAGAAGATTTACAACGTGCGCTTTGGTATCCTAAAGAAGGAAACTCATGTGATGATACGTAAGCATTGAGTAGAAAATTATATACTCAGTTTGAACTGCTGTCTAATCAATTAAAGCAAATAGGATAAATCTTCAATAACCGAATAAAGATGATCGACTGTTGCTTTTTTTACTGGAACTTCATTTGTTTAAGTACTATTTGGCGTAAAGTAGAAGGAAATTAAATAATGGTCCTTCAATTTGCACGCTCAGAATTATTATCAGAACAACTAAGTAAATAAATTACATAGTTTTATTTACTATAGGGAGGGGAGTAAAAATGTATATATATGACTCCAACTATACTTTAATAGCTTTAAATAAATCGGAAATCCAAACAATCATTTCAGCGTTAGAAACTGATTGGAACGAATGGTCAATTCAGGAAGCAGGAGTACTTTTAAGTCAATTTGAGCAAATCAAACAATCTTTATCAAAGCAAGAGAATAATTTCTCTGACGATTCTGTATAATGTCTCGACTGTATCTTTACGAACAGGGTCATCATTAGTATGTGCATTACTATTACGTATCTCACTTTGAGAAAGTATTTCTGCTCTAAGACGACCAGGTAATATTTTCTTTTTATCTAATTCATTTATTGATTTCCAAATGTAAGATTTATCTGGTATTGCATTTTCCCCGATTTTATTGGCAATTAGAATTCTTAAAATATTTTCTAAAGCAATTCCTGCAGTTGAAGCTGCTGCTAAATAAAGCCCTAGTTTATATGCTTTTATAGACTCTCCTAATTCATATTCAAAACTAGGGGAGTTTATTTTATGGACAATTTCATCTAGTCCGAATATATTAAAACGTTCTTTTTTTTCTTTTATTAACGTATCACCATGAAGTTGTGCATAATTTCTCCCTTTTATAAGTCCCATTTCAGGTAAATCATCAGGGTCTTCAGAAACGTGGTTCGAATCTGGAATTATTGCTGGAAGGATAAAACCATATTTGATTTGAATAACTGTTAATGGTACTTCAAATTTGCCTAAAATCCGTTGCAGTTTTTCACGTTTTTGTTCCTCAGTTAAACGGTCATGAGCTCGCATTTCTCCTAGTGTTGTAAATTGCTGATAACAAAACGTCATACCATCTGATGGGTTTTTGAAAATATGGAAATCTATGTGATGATTATAAAAAATAGTTACCCAATGTGTAGGTTTCATAAATATAAAAGGATCAGGATATTCTTTATACCAAACCAGATAATTCTCTTCTACATAATTTCGATAATTCTGTAGGAAGTTTTTCCAAAACTCAATTGATGCTTCTTCAAACTTTCCAGCATCTACTTTTTTTAAAACATAGTCATCATTAAGCTGACTTGGTTTATACATATAATCACTCCAATGCTATGCTTTGTTTTTTACTACTCATCTCTATATTTCTTAGGTGTATATTTCTTATTAATCCTCTGTGTTTGTCTAAAAATATGTTCCATAGATTCAATGAGTGATTCCTTAGCTTCGTCTGACATTGGTTCTCCATCAAAAGCAAGACCATCACTATTTTCTATTTCGTGACGGAAACTTTCTAAACGTTTAGCGATATCTCTTTCGTCTTTTGAGGTTTTAAAAACACTAGGCTCATCTCTTCCTAATAATTGATTCATTGGTATATCCAATATAAGTGCTATTTTTTCTAAAAGTACCATTTCTTCTTCTTTATAAGAGATTATTGTAGGGATTTTTAAATAGAAATTTATTATATCTTCTTTTACACCAAGAATTTTCGCAAGGCGCTCTACATCCATCTCCTTATTTAACATAGCTTTTTTTAATCGGATTGGAAACCTTGTATTATCTGAATTTTCAAAGATGCCGTATTCATTTGGCAATAATGTTAGTTGTCCGGTTGCTTGTCCTGTTAATAAATAATCGGTAGAAACACCGAAAAATTCCGCGAAATCTAATAAAGTTGCAAAGTCTGGTTGACGTTTACCTTGCTCATAATTTGCAATTTGTCCTCTTGACAATTTCATTCTCTCTGCTAGTTCGTATTGACTTAATTTACTATCTTTTCTCAATTTAGCTAAATTCTTCCCGAACATTTATTTCACCTCTCTCGATTACATTATATAAGTAGAAACTATGCGTTTCTATTGTGAATGCAAAAAAGAAACAAAAAGTTTCTAAAATGGTTGACAGAAACACATTGTTTCCGTTAGGATAAAGAAAAAGGAAACAGTATGTTTCTAGTTGGGAGATAAAAAATGAAGCCGTCAAATAAAACTAGAAAAACTTTAATTGAACTAAGGGGAGAAAAGGCTAGATGCGACATAGCGTCAGAATTGAAAATTACCACCCAAATGTTAGGTGCAATTGAAAGAGGCGATAGAACCCCCTCATTACAATTAGCTAAAAAAATTGCGGATTACTATAAAACTACAGTTGATGAGATTTTTTTTAGTAAAAAAGGACACAAATTGTGTCCGAAAGAAAAACAATTTGCATAGGAGGCATTAACATGAAATTAGTAATCATTCAAAATAGGCAAGCAGTGGCCACTTCATTGCAGATAGCTGAATCATTTGAAAAGCGTCATGACAATGTTTTACGCGAAATCGAAGGTCTCCTCAAAATTGAGGAAGCCCAAAACTACTTTCATGAAGGGACGTATGAACATCCCCAAAATAAGCAACTGTACCGTATGTTTTACATGAACCGAGATGGTTTCACTTTACTGGCCATGGGCTTCACAGGAAAGAAAGCAATTCAATTCAAGTTGCAATATATTCAAGCATTTAATCAAATGGAACATCTGCTGCTCGAACAAAATCGACCATCTTATGAAATTTCTGATCCAGTTACTCGTGCTGAGAAATGGATTGAGGAAGAAAAACAACGACTAATGTTGGTAGCAAAAGTCGAAGAACAGAAACCGAAAGTTTTATTCGCAGAAGCTATTCAAGCAAGTAAAACCACAATTCTAATTGGTGAGTATGCAAAAATCTTGAAGCAAAACGGTATAGACGTAGGACAAAAGCGACTTTTCGAATGGCTTAGAGATAATGGCTATTTAATCAAACGAAAAGGTTCTGACTATAACACGCCAACTCAAAAGAGTATGGAGCTAGGTTTATTTGAAATCAAAGAAACACCAATTTATCACTCTAGCGGAGAAATTAGCATTTCAAGAACTTCAAAAATTACGGGTAAAGGGCAATCCTATTTCATTAATAAGTTTTTGACTAAGGTGGTTGCTATATGATTCAAGAGCAAATCGAAGATGATGTAACTCTTTTTTGGGATATCGATGACATCATTCGAGAGACACGATATAAAAAAACATTTCTTGAAGCTAATCTGTTATGTGATCCAAGAATTAAAAGGTTTGAAAGAAAGCCCAAACCACGAAGTAAAAGAATCTGGCTTGCTGGACCAACAAAAGAAACTATTAAAAATATCATTATGAATGAATGGTCTTAAAAATATATGAGCACGAGCAGGTGCAATTTAATAGGAGAGGCCAGGGCAAATGGCCTCATAAAATATCAAACTACCAATCTAGTAGAAATCATAAGAGGTTGGGGCAAATCAACCTCTTATCTCAATATTAAAGCTAACTTGATAAAGAAACAATGCAACGAACGCATAATATGCGCAAACTGCATAAAAAAAGGGTGAATATATATGGAATTAGATGTTGGAGGACTGATCAAAAAGTGCCGTAAGAAAGCGAAGCTTTCACAGGAGGCATTTGGAGATTTGATGCACACGACACAATCGACGATTAGTCGTATAGAACAAAATCTTATTGCTTGCGAGGCAGGTTTTTTAGCGAAAGCAGCAGCAGTTACAAATTCACAAGAATTAGTTATAACAGCATTATTTAGCGCTGATGCAGCAATTCAATTAATGCAAACAGTACCAATGTTTATAGGAGGGTTCTTTTCATGGATATTGTAGAAAAGTTAAAACTTGAAATAGCAATGTTAGAGGCTTGTAACGAGGATTTGTTAGTAGCGATTGGTATTCACAACAAACGAGACGAGTATCACTTATCAGCAGAGTGTATGCGAAAAATCAATAAAACAACGCACGAAATCAAAAGATTAAAAGTTCGTTTACAAGATCAACACAATTTCATGGGGGCTATTAAAGATTTACAAGATAGAAGATTACTAAGTGAGGCGGTGAAGAAGTTTGTGGAAATGGCTTGATAACTATTTTTACTTATCAGATGATGAAACGCCAGAATCACACAGAAAATTTTGTATTGGTGCCGCGTTAACGATGTTGGTTATCGGAGTACCAGTTGTTATCACATGTTGGCAATAAAAAAGCTGCTTAATCATTGGAGTGATTAAACAGCCGTGCGGTATTAGTCTAAATCAATTATAACACATGGAGGTCATTAAATGAATATAGAACAAATCGCAATTATTTGTCACAACGTAAACAAAGCATACTGTGAAAGCCAAGGTGATTTCACACAGACAATATGGGATATAGCTCCAGATTGGCAAAAAGAATCTGCTATAAATGGTGTCGAGTTCGCCTTAGAAAGCGAACGTACTCCAGAAGAAATGCACGAAAATTGGTTAGCTCAAAAGCTTGAAGATGGGTGGGTTTATGGAAATAAAAAAGATCCTGAATTAAAAACACATCCATGTATCAAGCGATATGAGGAATTACCAAAGTACCAACGTACAAAAGATGCCTTATTCAAAGCAGTAGTGGATTCGTTCATATAAATAAGACGTTTGCGAGTTATCTCGCTCTCGTCAAGCAGTTCATAATCCTCCTCAAAATGGTCTGGTTAGCCAAAACATTGTGAACTGCTTGATGGGATTCCATCAGAAAGAAGGTGACAAATCATGAGTATCACACCATTTAAACCAAAAATGCAGACGGTCCACCTAGACACAGAAGTATTTGAGGAACGTTTTGCTGAGTACGACATTATCAGTGAATTTTATGGGGTCATCTACACATTAGTAGCTGTTGAGGACAATGTGCGTTACACAAGCTTTGTAACAGCATCTTATGCGGAAGTATTACGAAAGCAGAAGGAGGCAATTGCATGAACTTACTTTTAGAAAATCCGATGGTATTGGGAACTATAGAGCCAGTAAACAATATACCAACATTCCGTTATGTAGAAATGAAAAGAGATTTTCGAGATGTATACGGCAGTTTAATCGTATTCAACGACGATTACATGGAGTTTTCAAATGGTGATATTGTCCACATGGATAACATCCACACTTACCTTGAGGATCATTACAATGCGGCATTTTGCACAAAAAAATAAACCACTTGGCAGAGTGGTTTAAACAAATCAAATATTTAGCGCAATTATAGCGCACTACAGGAGGAATTTCAATGAGTAACTTAGCAGAACAGTTCAATAATCCTCAAATGGGACAACCTCAATTTCAAGGAGGAGCTCTAGCACAAGCTAGTGCTTCTCGTGAAATGGAAGAAGTTAAAGGTCAGATTTTCATGGCGAAACAGTTTCCACGTAACGTATTCCAAGCTGAGCAACGTGTATTAGATACATGTAAACGTCCGGCACTTGCTCAAACAGCAATGTACAGCTATCCAAAAGGCGGCACAAAGGTAACAGGTCCATCTATCCGTTTAGCTGAGGCAATTGCTCAGAACTGGGGTAACTTATCATACGGCATCCAAGAGCTAGAGCAGCGTAATGGTGAATCAGTAGCTAAAGCGTTTTGCTGGGACCTTGAAACGAATGTACGCCAAGAAAAAGTATTTACAGTAAAACATGCAATCGGTACTAAAAAAGGTTTGAAGCAATTAACTGATCCACGCGACATTTACGAAAAAGTAGCAAACGATGGGGCACGACGATTACGTTCTTGCATCCTAGGTGTTATCCCTGGAGACATTGTTGATAAAGCAGTTTCGCAATGTACAGAAACGCTTGCTGGTAATAGTAAAGGTCCATTAAAAGACCGAATTGCTTCTATGTTAAAGGGTTTTAAAGACCATTATCGCGTCACTCAAGAAATGGTAGAAACAAAGTTTGGTTACAACGCTGATTCTTTCAGTGAGTATGACTATGTAGAACTTCTTAACATTGCCAACAGCTTAAAAGATGGCATGTCAAAAGTTGAAGATTGGTTCCCAAAAGATGATGCTAAAAATCAATCTAGCGGCTTAGGCGAAGCGTTTAAAGACGAGCAAAAAACAGAGGTGAAACCAGATGCAACAAACAACATTCCAATTGAACAGCGAGAACTATCACTCGAATGAGGCAAATCAGCACTACATGTCAGTATCACAGTTTAAAAGTGCTATGGAATGCGAAGCTAAAACGTTGGCAGAGGTAAAGGGCGAGTTTACTCGTCCTCCCTCTACAGCATTAATGGTGGGTTCATATTTACATGCTGCATTTGAAAGTGATGAGGTATTTGCTGACTTTAAAGAACAAAATCACCAAAGCATTTATAACAATCGTGGTAACAAATACAAAGACTACGAAAAAGCTGATGACATGATTGAGACTATTAAAAATGATGAGTTTTGCATGTTCGCTTTACAAGGTGAAAAAGAGGTCATCTATACAGGCGAATTGTTCGGTGTAGAGTGGAAAATCAAGATCGACAACATAAATCATGACCGTGGATTTTTCAGTGATTTAAAAAGCACTCAGGAGCTTCGTAAACGTTACTGGAGCGAGAAATATAATACATGGGTTTCATTTGTACAAGCCTTCGATTATGTACTGCAGATGTGGGTCTATCGAGAAATCATATTTCAGAATACAGGGCGTTACTATGATCCTTATATCGTGGCAGTTACAAAGGAAACACCACCTGATAAAGCAGTTTTACACTTTGATACAACACGTTTTGACTTCGAAAAGGAATATGTTCAAACGATGCTACCAAGCATTATAGAAGCGAAGCTAGGATATAAAACACCACATCGATGTGATAAGTGCGAATACTGCCGAGCTACAAAGAAGTTAGAAGGTACATTCGAAATTGAGTATCTACTAGATTAGATGCTGCAATTGGATGAATGATGTACAGACTAGAGTTTTATTGCCCGCTTGGATTTTCAGAAATGCGGAGGAAAATGATAAAATCAGTCGCTTGTTGCTGGAATGCAAGACTAAACTTGTCATTTCTTGCGCTTACCCGGGAAATTATTTCTTATTTCCTAACTTGAAAAACCGCTTTCCAAATAGCTTTTGGTAAAACAGATAAAAAAACATTTGCGGTGGTTGATGCTTCAAAATATGGGTTTTATTAATAAGTCTGTGGTTAAAAATTTGAATATTACGTTAAAAGGAGAGGCGAGGGCAAATGGCTAAATTTCGATATGTATATACATCATTATGGACAGACGGCAAAGTAATTGAAGAATTTACACCAGAGGATAAATTATTTTTCCTTTATTTATTAACAAATGAACACACGAAGCAAATCGGTGTTTATCAAATTACAAAAAAACACATGGCGTTCGAATTGGGTTATTCGCCAGAAGTAATTAATGCGTTGATGCAACGTTTCCTAGATCACCATAAATTGATTCGTTACAACGAAGAAACTAGGGAAATTGCGATACGTAATTGGGGACGTTACAACCTCATAAAAGCAGGTAAACCAATAATGGACTGTGTTAGACGTGAATTAGAGGATGTTAAAGATTCATCTTTACTAGAATTCGTTGTTGATTCCGTTCCCAATGAAAGTTTGAAGCAACTGTACACCAATGTATTGAGTGGTGCTAGTAATTACGCTGAACCATCTAAGCAATCTAAACCAAAGGATTTAGACAATGTTAATAAGCGTGAGTACATCATTTTGCGAGATGGTCAGCGATGCTTCTACACAGGTTTAAAGCTTCAATTAAAAGATATTGAACTGGATCATATCAATCCGCAAGTAAACGGTGGAGGTTCAGAGATTTCTAATCTAGTAGTCTCTTACAACAAATTTAATAATTTGAAATCCGGAACAACAGATTTGAAGGAAGTAGTTGATTTCTGGAATTTAAAACATCCTGAAATTCCGGTCAATTATGAAACTGTAATTGCAAAAATAAACACTTTGAAAGAGTTTGAATATGAACGAGCAGAGGCAAATGTTTCGATAATTGTAGCTGTTAAAAATGAAATTTACGATACGTATACGTTACGTAATTATTTGAATACGATACGTGGACAAAAAGAAAAACAAACAGAAAAAGAAAACAAAAAAGAAAACAAAAAAGAAAAACAAAAAGAAGAACAAGAACAAAAGAGTGGTCAGTCGGTTTTTTCTCAATCTGATTTTGCTAGATTAGTTGAATTTACAAATCACAACATTACACCAGTTCTTCCTACCATTGCAGAACATCTTGGTTACATCTTAGATGACTATAAAGATGTCGACTTAATACTTGCAGCTTTACAAAACGCAGTATTTAACAATGCTCGAAACAAAATTAAATATGCAGAAGGAACATTAATCAACTGGCGTAAGGAAATGATCACATCTTATCAGCAGTTACAAGCAAAAGAGGAAAGAGAGAAAAACAACAAGCGACAGCAATCTAATCAATCTTCTTATCAAAAGCCTAAAGGTCGAACAGAGGTAGTTCCTGAGTGGTTTGCTAATCGTAATAACAAAGAAGAGCCACCAACACCAGATATTGAGCCTGATAACAACACGATTGATTTCGAGGCTGAAAGACAAAAAGCCTTAGAAAATATTGAAAGAATGAGAAAAAGTGGTGAAGCAAATGGCTGATAAGTTGGAAGTTACTCGAGATAACATGATTGAGGAAGTAGCAGAACGTATAAACCAAATTAGACATGAGTATGAGTTCCCACTCCCTGTCCTGCAAGATGTCCAAAAGCGATTAAGCGATAGTAATTGCCCGCACTATGCTATGCAACAACTTAGATACTTAGAAAACAATGTTCAAGCAGGAATTGCTAAAAGAAAAGAGGTTTTAAATTGATAAATCGTGTCGTTTTAGTTGGCCGTCTAGTAGCTGATACAGAGTTAAGGTACACACCAAATGGAGTTGCCTCATGTAAGTTTCGAGTGGCAGTCAACAGAACGTTTAAAAACGAAGGTGAACAACAGGCGGACTTCATTAGTTGTGTTGCTTGGAGAAAACAGGCTGAGAATCTAGCTAACTTCATGAAGAAAGGAAACTTGATAGGTTTGGAAGGGCGAATCCAAACGGGCAGTTATGAAGGGCAAGACGGGAAAAGGATTTACACAACTGACGTGGTAGCTGACAGCATTCAGTTTTTAGAACCACGTTCAAATGGCACAGGAGGCTCACAGGGCACATCAAACTACGAATCTAGTACAAATACAGGTGGACAGTATCAAGGGGCTCCACAGGGCAATTATGGCAGTAATAACAACCAGCCAAGTTATACAAGGGTAGATGAAGATCCATTTGCTAATAGTAAGGGGCCGATTGAGGTCGATGAATCAGATTTACCATTCTAAGGAGTGATTACTGATGATAACGAAAAAGCCTAATAAGAAAATCATTGGAGCTAAAACAAGGGCAGCGCTTGAGAAACAAATCAAAGTTGAAGAACGTGGCCGATGGTATCCAATCAGCGATATTAAATTCTTTGAATATGAGGCAAGACCGTACCAAGTCTTACTGAAATTCGGAAAAGGGGCAGAGAACATTGAACTTAACAAAATTATTTGAAACACAAGCAGCATTGGACGAGCACATCATGCAGGAGCATCCAGAACTGCGAGGGCAGAACAATCTTGATTGGAAGCTACTAGCGTTACAGGTTGAGCTAGGGGAATGTGCGAATGAGTGGAGAGGGTTTAAAAAGTGGAGTAAGGACCAGGAACCGAGAACGAAAGTTGAGCATTTATGTGTGCAATGCTATGGAGAAGGGACAGCATCATACTTAAATCTCATCGACCAAGAAGTTTACGAAGAATGTGAGGATTGCAAAGGCACTGGAAAAATCGGTGAATCAAATCCACTCCTTGAAGAATACGTTGACTGCTTGCATTTCATTTTGAGTATTGGGTTGGAAATTGACGTTACAACATCACTAGTTTGGAATGATATAGATTTCTTTGACACTGATATTACAGTTCAATTCATCGGAGTTGCTTCAAGCATTTTTGATTTACGAAAATGGAAAAGTTATATTTCGTGGGAAGTGCTGTTTGGTGAATTTTACATTCTGGGTAAGATGCTTGGCTTCACATGGGATCAAGTAGAAGAAGCTTACTTTGAGAAGAATAAGATCAATCACGCTAGACAAGCAAACAGTTATTGAGGTGCAACATGAACGAATACGCACTTTACAAAGGTGAGCAGATGGTGGCTATAGGAACGGTGAAAGAGATAGCTGAAGAACGTGGTGTGAAGCCTGAAACGATTCGATTTTATATGTCAGGTGTTTATCAAAGACGTTCGAAAAGAGAAGTAAATAACAGATTACAGCTTATTAAGCTTGAGGATTAATAAGGAGGAGCAACGATATGGAAGCACCATTAATCTTAGAAGATCAAAAACAAATTGTTGAGTGGGCTAAACAGTTATTAGAAAGGCATTCAAGTGCAAGTATATTGATTGAAGTACTAATTGGAGATAAAAAGAAATCAGATTTCTTCGGAGATAATCTAAACGAAATTCGAGAGCTTTATAAAAATAAAAATTCTTATTGGCGGACACAGGTAATTAATGCAATACTTCAGCAACAATATCGATTGGAAAATGACATTAAAGAAGGTCAAATCGTTACTGACGGCGAGGTTGTTGGATTTGCTGATGATGTAGATTATGAATCTAGAACATTTGATTTATACAGTGATAAAGAATGTCACATAGACTCTTTTATCGATTCTTTCGAAATAGATAGTTTCAAACGAGTTAAGTAAGTAAATACACGCTGCTGGTAGAACGGCATTAGATTGTTTTATCAGCAGAAATCTAAGAGTGCTAACAGGAGGGCAAACATGAACGTACTCAAAATTGAAATACCAGGTGACGTACAGGCTCAACAAAGGCCACAAGTGACACGAAACGGCACATTTGATCCAAAAGAATCTAAGGACTATAAATCATTCGTGAGATTGGTAGCATCACAGTTTGCACCTGAAACACTTATTACTGAGGAAATAAGGTTGAGCATTGATGTGTACCGTAAGATGCCAAAAGCTATCAGCAATAGTAAGAAAAAGCTACAGCAGGCGCTAAATGGTGAATTAAGACCAACAACCAAGCCAGACATCGACAATTTGGCAAAGGGCATAAAAGACGGTCTTAGCAAGGTTATATGGCATGACGATAGCCAAGTAACAGAATTAGTTGCTAGAAAGTGGTATTCAGATAATCCTAGAGCAGTAGTGACTATTGAATGGGGTGCCTGAATGAACACAGTACGCAAGGAAGTCAAACAGCGTAGAGCAAGGCTAATCAATCAACAGGACCATATTGCTTACCTGGAGTGTAAAGGGTGCCCAAAACGTAGAGTCTATGATCCTACTAAAAAGTGTGGAAGATGCAAGACTTATAGGCAACTAAGGAGCATCGGGAAAGAGCTTGAGCAGATTAGTCGTTTGCGTAGGTGGAGTAAGTAACATTGAAACGGAGGTCCAGAATTGGGTGGTTCATTTCCGAAGTTGTCATACAAGAATTTAAAGACAATTGAACATGCACTACAGCAATATTTGAAGCGTGACAGTATTTCTGAAGATGATAAGAAAAGTGAACAAGCTTTGTTATCAAAAATTAATGATGAAATCAAATTAATACGTGAAAGGTATCGCTTTTGAAAGAAAGTGTTCAGCAAGGAGGGAAGTAAAAATGAAAACTATTGCTTGGTTTAGTGGTGGAGTAAGCAGCTTTATATCAATCTATTTGTTGAAAGATCAAATAGACGAAATTTATTTCATTGATGTAAAAGAACAACATCCAGACACTTATAGATTTAAAGCTGATTGCGAAAAAGTTTTAGGATGCAAATTTACGACTTTAAAAAATGCCACAACACATAGCGCAGTTGAAATTATAAAAAAACGAAGATATATCAATGGTCCATCTGGTGCGCCTTGTACAAGTGAATTAAAGCGTAAAGTAAGGCAACGTTGGGAGCAAACACAAGATGAGGTATTACGCTATGTCTGGGGTTATGACAGCGAAGAAAAGCATCGAGCAGAACGGTTGTTACAAACAACACCAGAACATGAACACGTTTTTCCTTTAATAGATGCCATGCTGACAAAAGATGAAGTACATGGTTTGCTTGAACGATTGGGCATTAAACGACCATTAATGTATGAGTTAGGATTCCGTAATAACAATTGTGTTGGCTGCGTTAAAGGCGGTATGGGCTACTGGAATATGATTCGTAAGCATTTCCCTGAACGTTTTTACGAAATGGCTGCATTAGAAAGAGAAATCGGTGCAACGTGTATTAAAGGGATTTACTTAGATGAGTTAGACCCAGAACGAGGCAGAATTGAAGATGAAGTCATGGGTGAATGTGGCATATTATGCGAAATCGCTTATGCCAGTGCAGTAGTGTAGTTACTGCACAATATGATGAAGTAACTATAAAAGGGTCACCAGGCTGGGAGGGCGACCCTTAAATCGGAAATGTTAATACTCTCTATTCATCATGAATGTAGCGCCTACAATAATTAAAAGTATAAATAGAACAACAATTAATGCAAATGTGGAACCATTACCGCCGCCGTAATAGCCGCAGCCGCAGTTATTAATGCCACCAACATTTCCGCCATAGTATCCCATAAAAACACCTCCTTTTTACTATTACTATATATTATGTTGGCTGTAGAGAAGGAGTATGGTTGATAAACCATTTAGCTATAGGCATTAAAAAAATATATTTTTGTGAGATAAGACCATAAAAAAAGGGCCACTTGGGATGGAGTGACCCTTAGTAAAATAGATTAGGAGGTTGTAAGGCTAAATTAGCTTTACCTTACTATTATTATGATGTGATAGCTATGTTTGTATAGTGAATTGCCTGTGAAATAAATTTAAAAATAAAAAAACGTAGCGTTGTCACATGCTACAGGAAACTAATGAACAATATGAGCAAAAGGTTATCTTTCTTCCAGTGCCATAATCATTAATCTGTAAATGATGAATACCCCTAAGTAAGCGCCAGTCACCAAGAAAAAGGGATTTAAAAAGATTGCATGAATTGTAGTCATAAAAACAGCATCATCGACAATGATTTGGTAAATGGTTGTAGACGCAATACTACCGAAAATTATTGTTGATATAACAGCAACTATATTAAAAATCATTTTGAATTTATCGCTTTTATGTTGTAGATAAAGCATAACCACAGGGACAACTATGCTGGAGGAAACTAATAAAATTTTCAAAATGTCACTCCTTTTTACACATTATACCCTTGAGGATTTGCAGATAAACAGAGAAGCCGCAGCGTCGTCACACGCTACAGCTTCAGTACGAAACTATTTGAACTTTTGTGGTTTTGCAGCCTTAATTGAAGCTACTTCTCCACAATTTTGACACACAGTATAAATAAGTGGAGATCCTGCAGAGAAAATATTGCCAACTGGTCTTAAGGCAGCATAGCCATCAAGTTTACCTTCGCCAAATGAATTACCGCCGCAGGACTTGCAGATTAATTTATTGTTTTCCATAACATCACCTCAATATGTAAGTTATGTAAATTTTAACATAGAAAAAGCCGCAGCGTATGACGACGCTACAGCCTAGAATTGATTATGCCCTTTGAGGTTTCTCGAAATTATTATATCACAACTTAGGAGGGCAAACCTATGTTAAAAGAAAGAACATTAGTTATTACACCAGATGCTTTAGATTCAATGATTACGGACTACCACTGGATGGTTAACGCCATCAAAGAAATGCGTACAGAAATGGTTATCGGGGCAAAAACGGCACAGTATGGGGTTGAAGCTACACTACCGAAGGCAGCAGGTGGCGTAGGTGATCCAATTATGCAGGAGGCCATTAGACGTTCGAAGAACATCAAACGTGTTGCAGAGTATGAGAAGAAGCTATTAGAGGTTCAGAAGCTTCTTGATAATGTTACTGGTGATAGAGAGGTTCAAGTGTTGAACTGGATGCTAGATGGCAAGTCACAACGTTGGATAGGACAGCACATGGCTTTATCAGCAACTAGTATTAAACGTATAAAGGACAACATCGTAAAACAAATGATGGCATGATATCGGGGTCTTGTGCTCCTATGAAAGATTAAGTACAGTAAGGAGAATACTATGAAAATCCAAAAGAACATTAATAATAAGTCATATTGTTAACAGGAGGATAAAGTGGGAAAATTATCAACACAACTTCTAAAAGTTTGGCTAGCCATCCCCAGGTGGTTCAGGATGTTTATTCTAAGCTCTATTACCATATATATTTTATGGTCTTATTTTATTAATGGACTAAAGAATATTTTCAAACTAGACACAACATCAATAATCATAAGTCTAATAGCATCTGGAATCATATTATTAGTTTTCAAAAATAGTTCAGAAAAGAAATAGTGTTCAGTATTTACATTCTAGAATGAAATACTGAACACTATGAGCACATGTTACAAATGTGATAGATGTTACAAACGTTTTATACGTTACACATTAGGTATTAATAAATTTATCTTGTAAAATTGGAGGCAGGACGGTGCGGCAATGTTTTCCTCCCTTGGTATTTATAAAATACTAATTATTAGGGAAAGACAGACCGACGACCGACCTGCGCCTCATAAACTTGTTCGAGGCAAGACATACATGGCCGGCCCATATTTTTAAGAGATAAGGGAAAAGGCTAATAAAACTGAAGGAGTGGTTATCATGTGAACTTCGTCCACTTTCCTTTTAGTCAATCTTACTAAAACAAACTTACTGAGCAACAAGTGCACGGAAATGCACTAACACATTCGCTTTACGATATAACGTGGTGCAGCTCTACCACGGTTTCGCAAGTGAGCTAACTCGACAAATAAATATTTTACCGCAGTAGACGAGCCTTATCCCTAGCACGGTAAGGCTTTTTATTTTCCCGAACAGCAAGTAAGGAGAATTCGCTCAAAAATAGTTAATTAGATAAGACTTATGAAACCATTATTAAAAGTATCCCGTATTTAATATAAGGAGGGATAACAGATGATTGAATTTGGTAATAAAATTTCAGAATTGGGATACATACTAATTCCGTTTTCATTTTTTGCTTATATAATTTTCAGACCGTTAGATTTTATTTGGAAGAAGGGTTATTTCAAACTAGTAAAATCTATTTGGTATTTTTCTTCAGGTATTGGAATGTTATTTGGAGATGTAAGAGTTGAAATTGTAGTTATGTTTATCGCATTTATTGAATCCTATGATTTGATTTTCCAATATTTAGAGGATAGGAAGGCTCAGAAAAAAGAGAAAAAATAACAACTTATCGAACAGCACGAAATAACAATTTACTTAAACATCCTACGGGATGTTTTTCTTTTGCTTTGAAAACTGCATCAAACAGCCAAAACGCTATGAGTCGAGAGGGCAGAGTTTGGTGTGGTTTTGAGAGCAGCAGAAAGGTATTACGGAATTACCTTCCAGTTTGGTTTATAATGTAATTAGGAAGGGTGAAGCACGATGTTTGGTGTCGTTGTAATTTCAACATTATGTTTATGGGTAGCGATTTATATTTCATGTAAACATAATAGAAAAGTTAATGATAATGGTAAAGAATGAAACATCCTTCGGGATGTTTTTATTTTGCCCTGAAAAGTGAGTATCGAGCAGATTCCTCTACTTTGACTGCTAGGGCAACGGTACTTACTTTTGAGAGCAAAAAGTTATTACATATATTTCATCTTCCGGTTTATTATTGAATAGACGGAGGTGTGATTTATTAAAAAAGTATATATTTCAATTCTAGTTGGATTAACAGTGATAGTAGGTATCCCGTTTTTTATCGAATGGATTAGCGACAGTATAATATTTAATGATAAAAAAGGAAGTTTTGATTCTTGGTTAAGCTTTTTAGGTTCATATATCGGAGGAATTGCATCTGGTATCACTACTCTGTTAGGGATTTATATAGGGATACAGTACGAAAAAAGTAATCAAAAAAAGCACGCAGCAATTGCAAATAGAGAGGATGTAAAGGCTCTTTACGATTGGTGTTTTAGTGTAAAAATAATTTCAGAGAATATTGAATCAGATTTTTCGAAAGTCGATAATGAACAGAACAACAATATCAACAAGAAAGCTAGGGAACTAGAAGTTAAAATATCTAAAGTAGATTATGAATGGTATCAGAAGTTGAGTGCTTTAAGAAAAAAATATTCTGATGCGACTTGGAATATAAAATGTCAAAAAGGTGATGAAAAAGAATTTCGAGACATAATTAAAAATCTTGATAACTTCGTAAAAGAATTATCTAAATACATATAACTCTTCTGGTTTTTTCAGGAGAGTTTTTTATTTTGTTTATCTGGAGGTGGTGTTTATGAGATATGGCTAATTGGGATGAAATAAAACAAGAGTGGGAAACCACGAAGATTACTCTTGCTAATCTTGCTGAGAAGCATGAGATAAAGCTTGGTACATTGAAGAGCCGTAAGAGCCGTGAGAAATGGTCGAGGGATGCAACTAAAAAGGATGCAACCAAAACAGCGAAGGTTGCAACTATTTCTAGTAAGGATGCATCCAAAGAAAAAGAAGTCGTTGAATCAGAAGAAGTTACCGCCTTTGATTTAGAAGGTGATGACGGATTAACTGATAAGCAACGGCTTTTTTGTATGTATTACGTCCGTTCATTAAATGCTACAAGTGCATACAAAAAGGTATATGAATGCAGCTATCAAACTGCGATGGCGAACGGCAGTAGGTTGCTAAGCAAAGCTAAGATTAAAGAAACTGTTACTGAGTTGAAAAAGCAAAGACTCGAAAGTTTAGATTTAGATAAATACGATGTGCTAGAGAAATATAAAGCGATCGCCTTTGCCGACATTACAGACTTCATTGACTTTACTCAGGTAGAGTCAGAAGTAACAGAAACAGAAGTGGAATACAATCCAGACGGTTCGAAGAAGTCAGAGAAAACAGAAGTTGTTCCATATACGTACACCAAGTTCGCTATGCATCAATCAGAAGAGATTGACGGAACGCTTATTACTGAATTATCTAAAGGTAAAGACGGAATGTTTAAAGTGAAACTCGCTGATAAAATGGCTGCACTAGCATTCCTTGCGAAGTATACTGACGTACTTAACGAAAATGAACTGAAGCGATTGCGAGAAGAGAAAGTCAAAGTTGATATAGCAAAAACTCGTTCAGAAACAAAGGATAACGGCATTACAACAGCTAGTACAGTGGATTTGAGCAGTCTAACGACAGAGGAGTTGAGAGAACTTGTTGCAAGAAATAAGCGATGAGCAATTAGATGCCTTAGCCTACGAAGCAAGTAAAGAACTCTCGCGCCAGTTTTACCGTGATTATGTAGAGTTTGCTCATAATGGTCATTACGAGCACTACAGACATACGGAGTTAATTTGTGAAGTGCTACAGCGCATCGCGGATGGCGAGCAACTATCAATGTTAATCGAAATGCCTCCTCGTCACGGGAAATCGATGACAGTAACTGAATCATTCCCAAGTTACTATTTGATGAAAAATCCAGATAAGCGAGTTATTGCGGCTGCTTATTCTGACGGGTTAGCAAAAAAGTTTGGTAGATTAAATCGAAATAAATTCAATGAGTACGCTCACGAATTGTTTAACATTCAATTATCTGAAGCAAATGCAGCTGTTAAAGACTGGGGTGTTGAAGGTAGACAAGGTGGCATGATAGCGACTGGTATCGGTGGTTCTATTACAGGTCAAGGTGCCGATTTAATGATTATCGATGACCCTATCAAAAACATGAAGGAAGCTAGTTCCCAAACTATACGAGATAACATATGGGATGAATGGGAAGCTACTCTATCAACACGTTTACACGATGGCGCATCCGTTATTGTCATTATGACTCGTTGGCATGAAGATGATTTAATTGGTCGATTGCTTGTACGTAGCCCGCGTAGTTGGGTTCGCTTACGCTTACCAGCAATTGCTGAGGATGAAGCTGATTTGTTAGAACGTGCACCCGGAGAGCCGTTGTGTCATGAACTAGGGTTTAACGAACAATGGGCAGCTGATAAAAAAGCCGAAGTTGGAAGCCGTACATGGAACGCTTTATACCAACAAAGACCTTCTCCTGCAGGCGGTTCAATCTTCAAACGTGAGTGGATTCGATATTATGTGCGTACCCAAGAGCAACATCGAGAATGGGCTTTATCAAATGATGTGGCTATTTTACCTACTCATTTTGATAAGATGGCTCAATCGTGGGATTGTACTTTTAAAGGTACTGATACAAGCGACTTTGTAGCTGGAGGCGTGTGGGGACGTAAAAAAGCGCAGTACTTCTTATTCGATATTGATCACAGGCGAATGGGCTTCGCTGATACAATGAAAGCGATTCGTGCTATGTCTGATAAGTGGCCCAATGCACGAAGTAAATATATTGAGGATAAAGCGAACGGTTCAGCTATCATCGAAATGTTAAAAGATGAGATTAGTGGTATTGTTCCAGTTGATCCTGATGGAGGAAAGGAGGCACGTGCAAATGCGGTGTCTCCTTTATTTGAGGCAGGAAATGTATATCTACCTCATCCAAATATGTGTCCTTGGGTTGAGGACCTGATAGAGGAGCTCGTATCATTCCCTAATGCAGCACATGACGATTTAGTGGATATGACAACACAAGCATTGAATCAGCTATATACAAACAATTCTAATCCATTAGATCGCTATAAAAATTTATTAGGAAAGTAGGTGAGAACGATGAAAACAATTGACCAAGCGAAGGAAATGCGCAATGACTTCATGCAAGGGAATGGTAAGGCGAATCATAAAGATAAGCTGACCAGACAGATTGCTGGTGTTGGTCGTAAATTATCGCACGATGAAATCACGAACTTATATGGTGATAGCCGCATTGTTCAAAACATCATCGACATTCCTGCTGAAGATATGACACGCAACTGGTTCACCTTGAAGATGGAAGACGAACAATTAGCTCGTAACATTATGAGTAAGCTTGCTGACCTTAAAGCAAAGAAAGCATTTAAAGAAATGTTTTCTTATGACCGGCTCAGGGGAGATGGTTTTATTTCATTAGGGGTAACGCAAGCTTCTAAATTTGAGCTAAGTGAAGAGTTGAATATAGATAAATTGTATTCAGTCGATTACCTCCACGCATTCAGCTCAATGAAGGTGAATGAATTCCTGATTAATGAGGACGTATTCGATATTAAATACGGACAGTTGGAGCAATTACGTATTAATCGTGCATCTAGCCACGGACTACAGACACAAACAACAGAATCATCCGTACACATCTCACGTTTGTTTCACAGCCAGACAAGGCGATTCGAAGATGAAGCACAAGGGCGCTCGCTTTTAGAACCGTTATACGACATTCTGACGGTTTTTGACACGTCTGTATGGTCAGTTGGTCAAATCCTTCATGATTTTACGTTTAAAGTGTATAAATCTAAGGATATTGAAAACCTAAGTTCTCAGGACAAAAAAGAATTGTCCATGATTATGGATTTTATGTTCCGTACAGAAGCACTTGCGATGATTGCAGAAGGTGAGGACTTAACAAAACAAAGTACTTCAGTTTCAGGTATCAAAGACTTACTCGATTTTGTGTGGGATTTGTTATCTAGTTCTGCACGAATGCCAAAAACAGTAATTAAAGGTCAAGAATCGGGCACTATAGCAGGGGCACAATATGACGTAATGAATTATTATACTCGTATTGTTGCAGATCAAGAGAGCGAAATGAAGCCGCACTTAGAAAAGCTCATTCGTATGTTGATGGTGTCCGAAAAAGAATTTGGAGGACGTATTGATCCAGAATCTTTAGAGTGGGAAATTCAATTCAATCCGTTGTGGAATGTAGATGCTAAGACAGATGCTGAAATCAGAAAGATTGTCGCAGAAACAGATCAGATCTATTTGTTAAATGGGATTATCACAACAGACGAGGTGCGAGAATCTAGATTTGGTCAGTTTGGTTTAACTAATCAGATGAAATTTAGTGGTGACGAAGCTGATTTAAAGGATATGGCTGATAAAGTTTACAAAGGATACCGTGAGCACAATGAGTAAAAAAGTTCCTATAACACGTTTCCCTGATGCTTCAGCTGTTGCCTATAGTCGAGCTATTCGAAAGATGGTGCTTGAATTAGGTGATGAAACTCTTAATCAATTTGAAAAGTATGTTGAGCCACTATTGATTGAATCCAGACAAGATAGTCCAGAGTTTGTTGTCGATGGCATCTTAGATAACATTAAACGGATGCTAGAAGCTATTAAAAACAAGGCTGATAAGGTATTTGTTGAAAGAAAAACGCATTCAGCATCTCGAAAATTTGTGAATAGCATCAATCGCTTTAACAAACACAACATTGAAAATCAACTTGCGGTTAAAGGTATTGAGCCAACTCAAAGAGAACCATGGTTAGATTCTTTTTTAAACAACAAAATCAAGGATAATGTTAGTTTTATCAAAAACATTGAGGATGAATACTTGTCTGAAATTGAGAATGTGATCCGCGATGGCGTAAAGGAAGGTCGAACAGCTAAACAAATTCGTGAACAATTAGTTGAACGGGTTAAGGTAGCTGAAAGCCGAGCGCAATTTATTGCTGTAGATCAGACTGGTTCTATTTTAGGTCAAATGACTGCTGAAAGACACCAACAGATTGGTATAGATAAGTTTAAATGGCTCACATCGCATGATGAGAGAGTGAGAGATTCACATAAGGAACTTAGTGATAAAACATTTTCTTATGATGACCTACCTACAGTAAATGGTCGTGAGGTATTACCGGGTGAGGATTATCGTTGTAGGTGTGTTGCAATACCAGTGTTTGATGATGAGGAATTATATTGACAATAGTATTTTTATCCATTTATCCTTGTAAAAGGATAAGGGGATGTTGATAATGATAATAAATTTACAAGATGATTATAAAAATATAATGATAAAGAAAATTATGGAAAGTGGATTAGATGTTCCTGATAATTTCGATACCATGAAATTGATAATTACTTACTACTCATTTTTAAGAAAAAAAGATTTTGCTGGTCCAAATAATATCAAAAAATCTAAGAATTTTAAATGTCCTTCTGAATTACAAAAAGGTCTAAATAAATTAGAGGATATCATTGGAAATGGCGGTGATATCTTACCATATTTCAACAGAAGCGCTTTTGATTTATCAGAGTATGATTATTTATTTTTGGATTGGGGTATTATGCATTTTCATTTAGGAGATAAATTAAGACCCCACGAAAATTTAATAGAG
Organism: Lysinibacillus sp. RC79; assembly: GCF_041262405.1. Classification (NCBI taxonomy): domain Bacteria; kingdom Bacillati; phylum Bacillota; class Bacilli; order Caryophanales; family Bacillaceae; genus Lysinibacillus; species Lysinibacillus sp. RC79. The sequence goes on along the minus strand of NZ_JBGCCD010000034.1, from coordinate 20,298 downwards.
AGAACTGGACCGATTTTGTTTGCGTATAAACACTTCGACACAGTTTATTTTATTAATATCTATAAGCATGGTCATTGGGCTGATAAAGAAGTAATTCAAGAAATGTATAATAATTGGCCAGAACTAATAGAACAATTTACTTTTAAAGATGTTTTGTCGGTTTCGCATGATCCAACTGATAGAGAATTAATGAGATTGAGAAAGTGTGGAGTAAATACTTCTGTACAAATAAAAGATTCACATGGGAAATTATTAGTATTAATGGCCCCAGGTATGGGATTAACGGCAGCTAGAACATCTATAAATGATACTAGACTTTACCAACAGACTATGAAAACATTAAGAAGAATACAATTAAGATTAATTTCTGAGGAAGAACATATTAAAGAAGATATGCAATCTAAAGGTATTGAAATAAAACAGGAAATATCATTTAAACTAACAAGTTTCGACCAACATCATTTGTATCTATTGGATGAAGATCATGATTACACAATTACTGTTAGACATGCTTAATTGCATGTCTTTTTTTATCGGGAGGGGGTGAGAATTTGAAGCTACAACGTTATGACACATCTTATATAAAAGACTACATGGAAACACCAGAAGGGTATTTAACGGTCAATGTGCCGATTACTCGTCCTGGTGTTTTTCCGTATGCGCGCAAAGATGGCACTGTGCAAATGGAGGCGAAGTTGCCTGACGAAATCTTTAGTGACCGTACTATCTATTCAGCGCGATCTAAGCCTGTAACAGATGGACATCCTAATGAACCAGTAACGATTGATAATTATCAATCTTACGCAAAGGGTATGAGCCATACAGATTCACGTGTAGAAGACTTTAAACTATATATCTCGTTGACAGTGACAGATAAGGCACTCATTGAAAAAATACATGGTGGATATAACGAAATCAGTATCGGTTTCTTATCGGATGTTGTTGCAGAAAGTGGAACATATAACGGCGACCAGTATGAGTTTGTACAACGAAATGTAGAAATTAATCATATTGCTATTGTAGAAAAAGGTCGTGCAGGTCCAGAGGTTGCTATACGTTCTGACTCAGACGCATGGCAAATTGATGAAAAAGGAGGAAATACTGAAATGGTAAAAATCAAAATTGAAGGTACAGAATACGAGGTAGACCCAGCTGTAAAAGCACATATCGATGCATTAACAGCGAAGATGAAAGGTGATAGTGCTGATACATTGCAAGGTCGCCTTGATGCATTAGATGTGACATTAAAAGCAAAAGATCAAGAGATCGCAACTCTAAAAGAACAAGTGCTATCTGCAGATGAATTAGATAAGCAAGTAGAAGCAAGAGTGACTCTAATTAATACCGCACAGCCTCTTTTAGGTGATTCATTTGATTTCACAGGTAAATCAGAGCGTGAGATTAAAGAGGCTGTTATATCAACTGCAAAGGATGAATTTAAAGGTGATGGTAAGTCAGACGACTATATCAACGCCTTTTTTGATGCAACTGTAGAGCAAGTGCAATCAAACGGTTTCTCAAGCACAGGTCCTAATATTGCATACACAAGAGATGCAGCTAACAATAAACAGTTAGAAGAACTTAAAAATAAACGCTTAAACATGCGTTCATAAGGAGGGCGTACACATGCCTATTACAAATTATCCGGATTATATGCAACCTGCAGGTAAAGCTGGTCAATTATCTAGCTACCAAGATTACACAGCAGACACATACGCAGTTGAAGCAACAGTTCCTTTTGGTTCAGCAGTACAACTTAATGCTACTGGTACAGCGATTAAACCAATTGCCACAGGTGGTACAGTAATCGGTATTGCTTTAGCTCAAAACATTCATGACTGGGTAGAGAAGAAAGATGACCAAAACTATCCTGTTGGCGAACCTGCAGCGATTGTTAAACATGGTCGTATTTTTGTAGTTGCTGGTGGCGATGTTATCAACGGCCAGGCTGTTAAAGTGGACCCTGCAACTCAGAAGTTCACAGTGGATGGCGAAATCGCTATCAATAGTGCTGTGTTCAAAGGCAATGCTACTGCTGATCAATTAGTAGAAATCGAAATTAACTTACCTTAAGGAGGAACCTTTACATGACAATTCCATCATATCGCGGAGATGCTTTAATTCGTCCGCAAGACTTAAACGCAATTGACAATCGCGTGTATGAACCACACGCATCAGAATTAAAAGCACGATCTATTTTCTCTTTAAAAACGGATATTCCGGCAGGAGCAAAAACGTACAGCTATGATGTAATGACGCGCTCAGGTGCTGCTAAAATCTTAGCTCCAGGCGCAACAGATGTACCTTTAGTAGATGCTGATTTAACAGAAGAAACAGTTAAAATTTATTCCATTGCTGCAGCAATGAATATTTCTGTACAAGAGGTACGTGAGGCACAGATGGCAAACCGACAAATAGACGTCACTAAAGCCGACACTGTACGCAAAGCTATTGCTGAAAAGGAAAATCAAATCGCTTTCTCAGGTGATAAAACTCATGGAATTAAAGGTTTAACGGATTCGGTTGGTATTCAGGTATATGCAACACCGCAAAACGAGGCAGGCACTTCTACGAAATGGAAAGACAAGACAGGTAAAGAAATCGTGGCTGACATTCGTAAAGCAAAAAACATGATCAACAAATTGAATGGGCATGAAGCTGATACATTGTTATTAACGCCAGATTCAAACGAAGAACTCGAAAAAACATTTAACGAGTTTACTCAACAATCAGTATTGGAGTACATTAAATCTCAAAACTGGTTTAAACGCATTGAAAAAGTAAACGATTTAGCTAAAAAAGGGTTGGCAGGTTCAGAATGCTTTGTGGTCCTTGATTCTTCGCCTGATGTTGTAGAGCTTGGGATTCCGTTAGATATTACACGTCATCCTCAAGAGTACGCATTCCCTAACACGAAAATACCATTTGAAGAACGTACAACAGGCTTAATCATTCGCTATCCTATGGCTATTTGCCGTGCAGATGGAATTTAAGGGGGACTAATCAATGTTAGTACAAAACAAAGGTAACCACTCATATACAGCCAATGATTTAACACTGAACCCAGGTACAAATAAAGTGGATGAGAAGGAATTTGAGAGTTTTCTTTCCCATCCATTAATAGCTCATTTAGATAAACAAGGTGAATTTGTGTATGACAGCGAAAAATCAAAGCCTTCTGCCAAAGAATTGATTGCTATGATTGAAGATGCGTTCGATATTGATATGCTCGATGGATTAAAAGCTGATGAAGATCGCAAAACTGTCCTTGATGCCATTGATAAACGAATTGAAGAATTAAAAAATCCCGAAAAATAGGAGGGATTCACATGTTATTAACATCAATGGAACGTATTCGAATGCTTAGTGATGAGTTTACTTCGATTTCGGATGAACGATTAACAATGTACATTGGGGATGCTTCGTTGGAAGTGTCCTCTTTGTCTGCTCCAGAGATATATCAGGAGAGATTAGCACGTTATTTAGCTGCTCATTTAGCCATTTTAAGCGTTTCTAAAGACCAAACAGTAATCCGTGAAAAAATCGATGTTATCGAGCGTCAATACAGCGACCCTAGTAAGAATATTGGGCTTCTTGCAACAAAGTTTGGCCAAGAATATCAGCGGATTTTAGATGAGTTAGAGGAAGTATTGAAACCAAAAAAATCAATTAATTTGTTGGTGCTGTAATATGAGTAAAAACATAAAGGTAAGAAATGTTACTAGGATTCCTCAATTAAAACAGGAATTAAAAGAGTTAAGAAGCTATGCTGTTGAGGTTGGGATATTTGGTGATGGAGAATATGTGATGATTGCTAGAGTTCATGAATTCGGTACGACAATAAGGACCAGAAAAGCGAATATTAATATTCCTGAACGGTCTTTCATGCGATCGACATTTAATGAAAAACAAGATGCGTGGACTAAGTTTGTTAAGCAGCAATTACCACTTGTATTAGAGTCGAAATTAGATGCTCGCACATTATGTGAACGTCTCGGAGCATTAATGGTAGGTGATATTCAAGAAAAATTGACTAAATTAAAAAGCCCTGCAAACGCACCTTCGACTATAGCTCAAAAACGCTCTAGTAATCCGCTGATTGATACAGGTGGCTTACGTCAACGCATTACTTATAGGGTGGTGAAGGTATAGTGCCGGAATTAATGATATTTAAACCGATTATTGATGCTCGAGGCGTACCATTCATCGCTCATATGAGTTTACCAGGTGAGTACATTGATGGTGAATGGGTAGATGGTAAAACTAAGCCAGAAGAATTAATAGGCGTTATTTTACCACTTACGGCCGGAACAAAAAGTATCGGTGAAGCACTTAGTTATATGGAAAACGGCAAATACACCACGAAAGAACGGAAATTGCTTACGACAACTGAAATTCCGGAAGGTACTCAAGTTGAATATAAAGAGCAAAAGTATACTATTCAAGCATTTACCGATTATACAGATCACACGGACGTTCACATCTATATCATGAGGTGGCGTAAGAAATGAATTTAGTTAAATTAATTCGTAATCAGCTCGCAACAGATTCATCTACAACGATCGTACGAGCAGATCAACCAGGTGATTTGCCAGATTTACCTTATGCAACTTATAAAGTGATAGGTGATCGTAAAGGTGTAGGACAGGAAGATGTCTCATATGCTAATTTACCTGATGCATTAGTAGAAACTCGTGTGCAAGAACGCAATACAACCATCTCATTTAACACTTATGGAACTTCGCATGATAACGCTTATGAAGTAGCTTCACAACTTCGAAAGTGGTTTGAATGGCGAGGTTCTTTGTTTTTAGAAGATATTAATGTTGCTGTAGAAAGCATCACAGATGTAGAAAATCGAACTACATTCTTAGTCGATTCTTATGATGAAAAGTACGGATTTGATGTAATTATTCGATACCTAGAAATTGATGAAAATGAAGTAGATTACTTCGACAAAGTAGAAGTAGAAATGAAATTAGGAAGGTGATTAAATGCGCTATGTTGATGTGCAAATTTCAAGAGAAACAAAGCCGATTTCTGAAAAAGGTTTTGGATTACCTTTGTTATTAGCTACTAGTAAAGAAATGGATTACAAGGAATATACGGATATCGGTGACGTAGCTGCTGATTTTGATGAAAATACAAAAGAATATAAATTACTGTCTCGAATGTTTGGTCAGTCTTTAAGACCTGCTGAAATAGCAGTATACGGATTTGCTTATGATCAAAAAACAGGTGAAGCGACGGCACTGACAGCAAAGATGAATGAATTAATTAAAACACATAATGATTTTTATTATGTTGTTTGTACTGAACAAGGTGATAAAGAAATTACAGCACTTGCAGAGTGGACCAATACACAAGATAAGCTATACGGAGTTACGACTTCGAATGTTGAATTAGCCGAAACGCTAAAAGGAAAGTACGATAATACATTTATCCTTGTGCATGATGAAGCAGATACGTATGTAGCTGAAGGATTAATCGGAGCATGTGCGCCAAAGAAAATTGGGGCTTACACATGGACATTCAAAAATGTACAAGGTGTACGTGCTGCAAAGTATGACAATACAATAATTAATCGTATTCACGAGGCAAATGCATCAACATACATCAATGAAGCAGGTCTGTTATTGAACTCAAAAGGGGTTGCAACAAGTGGTGAATACATCGATGTAATTCAAGCAACACATTATCTTAAAGCACGTATTGCAGAAAGTGTATTTCGTTTACTTGCATTAAGAGATAAAGTCCCTGGTACTGATACTGGTATCGGTTTGGCTGTTGCTGAGGTCGAGGGTGTACTAGCTTCTACTGTCGAAGACACAACAACCGGGGAAGGTATTATTGCTCGTGATGATGCAAGCAACCCGATGTATACAATTACTTTCCCAAAAAGAAAAGATATTCCGAAAAATACACTTGCACAACGTATCTTGCCAGATATTCGGTGGACTGCAACTGTTTCAGGAGCATTCGAAAAAGTACAAATCCGTGGTGTACTAACGGTTTAAGGAGGGCTTTAAATAGTGGAAACTTTTAACTTTAAAGATACGGTTGCAATCGTTGGAGGAATTATTCTAACTGGATTTATGGATGGTACTCCAATCGAAGCAGAGAAAAACGAAGATACTTTTAGTCAACATGTCGGTGCTGATGGGTCAGTTACTTATAACGAATCTGCTGACGATACAGGTACTTTTACATTTACATTAAAACAAGATTCAAGTGTATTACCTATGCTTGATTCTTTATTAAAATCAAAAGAATCGTTTAATGTTTCACTTAATGATTCTAAACGTAAGAAACGCGTAAGCGGTCTAAATTGTCGCTTTTCGAAAAACCCAAACTTTTCACGCGGCGCAGAGGTTGATAGCGTCGAATATACAATTCTAGCAGCAACTTATAAGGAGGATTAATTCAAATGGCATTTACACCTAAAACAAAAGAATTTAAATCGACAGCAGGAAATGAATACACTTTCCAGAATGTACCCCATTCAAAACAAGCTGAGATTGTTGATGATGGAACAGGAATACATGGAAAAGTTCTAAATTCAAGAATGATGCCCCTGATATTGAAACATATTGTAGTTGTACCAAACGGATTAACTATGGATGATTTTGAATCATGGGAAGAGTTAGAGGAGGTCACTACCGAAGCCTTTAGCTTTCTTCGAACAGGACAGTAATAAACTTAGAAATTTTTCGGGGGTGCAAAGCATCCCTTCTTTTTATGAAAAAGAAGCAGAGAAAAAGTCTTGGAAGTATATCATAGGTTTTCACTACAAAATTGATCCTCATTCTGTAGAGCAATGGGATAATGACACCATTCTAGAAACACTCGCATCATTAAAGATGCTAGGGGTGATTAAATGAGTAGCACGAGTAGCATGCGAGATATGTTTGTCGGTATTTATTTTCAAGATGAAGCATCTAAAATTATTGATCAAATTGATAAAAAGATGGATGAAGCTGAACGTGCAGTAATGGGGCTTGGATCAAAACTAGGTAAAACATCATCTGGTTTTAGTTCGATGGGGAAAGTTGGTATGAGTACGGCAGCATCTGTTAGCAAAAGTATGAATACTGGTGTGCAAAGCGTCGGAAAACTTAACCAAAAAGTCGGTGAAATTGGTAGTAGTTTTGGTAGATTAAAAAGTACAATCCTCGGTGTTGGCTCAGCTATCGGTGCAGTCAAGGTTATCGATAAAGCTATGAGTATGGTGAAAGGTTCTATAGATGGCGCTATAGGTCGTGTGGATACACTAAACGGTTTCCCTACTGTTATGGAAAAAATGGGCTTTGCTAGCGAAAAATCTTCAGCAAGTATAGATAAATTATCTAATGGTATTCAGGGTCTACCAACGACGTTAGATGGCATTGTCGGCAGTACAAAGAATATTGCACTTATGACCGGCGATTTAGACATGGCGACAGATACAGCGCTATCGTTAAATAACGCATTCATCGCGTCAGGATCAACGTCAGCAGATGCGGAACGTGGTCTTGATCAGTATGTAAAAATGCTGTCTAAGGGTAAAGTTGAGGCCGATAGTTGGTCGACGCTACAAGAAACAATGGGATTCGCGCTTAATAAAACAGCGAAAGCGTTTGGCTATACAGGCAAGTCAGCGCAACGTGATTTATATACTGCACTGCAAAAAGGTAAAATCAAGTTTGAAGATTTTAATAAAAAGATAATTTCGTTGAATGGCGGTGTAGGTGGATTTGCTGAAATCGCTAAGGAAAGTAGTTCCGGCATCGCTACATCATGGGGCAACATGAAAACTGCCGTAACAAGAGGTACGGCCGGCATTATCCAATCAATTCAAGGCGCACTTGCTGGAACACCGTTAAAATCAATTGAGAATGTGTTTAGTTTAGTAGGGAAAGGATTTAGTAACACCTTAGGTCTTATAGCTGAAAAAATAAAGGGTATCGACGGAAAACAGCTAGGAGATAAACTAACACAAGGATTTGAAACTGTTAAAAGTGTAGCGATCCCAACGTTAGAAGGATTTAAAACCGGTTTAAGTTGGATTAAAGACAATAAAGAGACCGTTATAGCAGCAACAGCAGGTATTGCAGGCGGTTTTGCTGTATTTAAAACTATCTCTACCGTAAAAACAGCATTAGATTTATTTAAAAACAGTACAATATTATCTACTATCGCTACACAAGGTTTTAATGCAGCATTACGCGCAAACCCTATTGGACTTGTCGCAACTGGTATAGGGTTATTAGTTTCAGCGGGTATACTTTTATATCAAAATTGGGATACCGTGCGAACAAAAACAGGAGAGTTGTGGAATAAACTTGGTGAATTTAAAGGGGTAGCTACATTGGTGTTAGGCCCAATAGGGCTAATTATAAGAGCAGCTGTTACCATGGCAGAACAGTGGGACAGTACAAAATCCGTATGGGAAAATGTATGGAATGGTATTAAATTATCCGCCGCAAGTGCTGTTAATGATGTGATTGGTAGCATCAACTGGTTAATTGAAAAGATCAATGCCATACCTGGTGTGAATGTCCCTATTATCCCAAAGGTGGAGTGGGGAAATATAAACAGTGGTCCAAAAAAAGCAGTCAACAAGATATCGGCCGGCGGATTCGTACCAGAACATGCTACAGGGTTGGAGCGTGTACCTTATGATGGGTATTTCGCAAAACTCCATAAAGACGAATCTGTATTGACAGCGCAACAATCCAACGCACTAAGGAATGCAGGAATGTTATCGCAAAACTCAAATGGTACACCAGAGCTGAACATGGGAGGCGCAGGTGCAGGTGCAGGCGCAACTCAGCAATCACCAAATGCAGGCGGTGGCGGTCATCAATTTATTTTCCATATTACAGGTGATAATCCTATGGACATCGCTCAAAAAGTACGTGAAGCTATTAGTGATATTCTTGATTCAGAAATGCAGACAACGTAGGTGGTGAAGTAATGCCATACATTAAAGATGTATTAATCGATGTAATTACAAATGTATCAATGCCTGAATCCTCTACTACAACGGACCACGCTCTTGAAGATGGTGAACAGACAACAGACCATGTTAAAAGTAATCCTATCACCATCTCGTTAACTGGCATTATGCTTGATGACACTGAAGAAAAAGTGTTGAAACTACGTCAGTATCGAGAAAAAGGCGAAATCATCGATTTTAATTACATGACATCCTTAAAACATGTTGTCATTACAGATTTCAATCGTGATTACGGAGCCAAAAATAAAGATGGCTATACTTTTACAATGACACTTAAACAAATAAAAGTAGCAAAGGTTGCTAAGTTTGTGAGTGTGTCGATACCTGTTAAGCAACAGACTAAACCAGTTAGTAAAAAGGGGCGTCAACAGACGAAAAAAACACCTAAATCTAAATCAAAATCAAGCAAAAAGAAATACTCAACGCCACCAAAAACTAAGTCGTCTAAAAAAGGGGGACGTAAGTGAACGAGTATATTGAGTATATCGATATTGATAAAAACGAAATACCATACTCTTTTGAAGTTGAGTTAGCAGGAGAAATTTTTGAGTTAGAAGTCAATTATAATCAGGCTCATGATTTTTTTACTGTTGATTTATTCAAAGATGGTGGAGTGATAGTGATTGGTGAAAAGTTAATTCTTAATCGACTGTTATTTCGAAATCGTGTAGATATTGATTTACCAAAAATACAATTAATACCCAAAGATCGAGCTAATTCAGCAACTCGTATCACCTACGAAAATCTGAATGAGACGGTCTTTTTATATGTAGGTGAAACAGATGAGTAATTTATACATGCGTAAAACTACATTTCTAGTAAGTGGCCGAGAAATTACGGATCCATTAACTATTAAATTTAGCGTGCCGTTCGGTGACAATGAAAAGGTTGATACGATTGATATTCAAGTATATAACTTGAAAGACGATACGATTAACGCTATCGCTACCAATCAAGTAGCTATTTTAAGTGCTGGATATGCAGATGAGAGTGGTGTTATTTTTAGCGGCACGCTTAAAAAGAAGGAAACAAAGTGGGAAGAGCTTGACAAAATAACGACATTCAAGTGTATAGATTGTAGTTTGGACTATACACAAGGAATTATTAAACGGACCTACGGACGGAATACTCCTGCATCACTCATTTTACATGAATTAGCGCGTGATGCAGGTCTTGCGATTGGAGACATTGATTTACCTGTTGATTTTATTTATCGTTCAGGAAAAGCGCTCAATGGCAAAATTAAGTTCCTTGTATCTGAAATTGCAAAGGATTGTAAGGCAAAGTTGCATATAAACAAAGGACGTCTATTTGTCAGAGATAGTAAAAAAGGTGATAACTTAGGGCTTGATATATCGAAGGAAACTGGCTTGATAGATCAGCCAGAAGAAGTTGAGGAAGAAACAAAAGATGAAAAAAGCTCAAACTTGAAAAATGACAAGAAAAAAATTAAAGGTTACAAAATAAAAATGTTACTGAATCATCGAATTACAACAGATGTCATTATTAAACTAACTTCAAGGAATGTTAACGGAGTGTTTCGTGTATCAAAAGGTGAACATAAAGGAGATACGTCAGGAACAGAGTACTATACAGAGTGTGAGGTGGTGCCAGTATGACAAAAACTTCAATGACTCAATTTATGAGTACAGCTATTGAGGAAAGTATGATGAATATGAATACATGTCTAATTTGCGAGGTCTTAGAGGTAGATATGAACACGTTTAAAGCTGATGTGTTACCTCTTAATGACCCAGATGCCACACCTATTTTAGATGTACCGATAGCATTTCATCAAACAGATCGATTTGTAATTCAGATACCATACAAACAGGGTGATAGAGTGCTGGTAGTTTGTTCTCAAGCTGACATAGACCCACTACTTTTTGGTGGAGGAGAGGCTGCTAGTCGCTCATTTAGTGCAAATGATGCGCTTATAGTTGGTGGCATTAATCTTTTTACAAATCCAATAGAAAATGAACATCCTGATGATGTGGTTATCGGTACTAAGGATTTTCAAACTAAAATTGTATTAAACGATGCTGGTGAAATTGATATAAAATCCTTGAAATTTAGAGTTGATGCTGATGATATTGAATTTATTGGCGGGACTATCACTGCTAACGGAAGGGATTTGACCACAGGTATAGTGTAGGAGGAAAGATATGCATACACTTAAATATGACGACAATGGGGATTGGGTATTTAACGAGTTAGTACATGGTGATGAGCAACTTATTCAAAATTTAAAACATCTGCTACGTACACGAGTAGGAGAATGGATGTTTAATGATAATCATGGTTTTCGTAGGTCGGTAATTGAACAAAAACTACCCAACAAAAAACAAATTGTGCAAGCTATGCACGACTGTTTATATCAAGAGCCACGAATAGCCGAAGTGCTTAGTGTAGATTATGAATTTAATCGCATTAAACGGTTTTTAACCATTAATTTCAGGGCTCGTACCACAAATGGTGACGAGGTAGGGGGTGAAGCTGTTGTTAACCAAATTTGGGTATAAACGACAACGTACTGTAGACTATTTACCAATAATTGAGGAGCAAGCACGTGACTTATATGGTGAGGACGCTGATTTATCTGATCTTACACCTGTTGGTAAAATGATTCATTTGCAGGCCCAACAAAGGGCAGAAGATAATGAGCAACTTGAAATGGTCTACAACGCTCGCTTTGTTGATACCTCTGAAGGAGCAACACTAGAGGCTAATGTTAAACGTGTGATTACTCGTAAACGGTGGATTAAAGCAACTGGTGAGATCATTGTCAATTTAGACAAAGGTTCAAAGATCAACATAGGTGATTTATTTCGGACGAAGTACAATGTGTATTTTAAAGCATTAGAGGCTGTTGATGCTGTAGAAGATGGAAATTATCTTACTCCTGTTGAAGCACTTGAATATGGAGCAATAGGCAATATAGAACCAGGAGATATATGTATAATCGTGAACCCACAAAGTGGCATCAATTCCGTTGTGAATCATGATGCTTTTTTTAATGGACAAGATGAGGAAACTGATGAAGAATTGCAAGACCGATATTATGATTCACTCGGAAAATTAGGAGCAAGACGTATTGAGTCAATTGAGGCAAACGTGCTCGATGAAGTAGAAGGTGTACGTGCTGCCATAGCTATTGAAAATGATACAAATGAAATAGATGCAGAAGGACGCCCACCTCATTCGATTGAAACGGTTGTTTTAGGTGGTTTAGATGAAGCTGTTGCAATGGCTATCTTCAGGAAAAAAGGTGGAGGCATACAGGCTTATGGACAAACCGTATACACCTATAAAGATGGTCGAGGCATTATACATGAAATTGGCTTTACAAGGGCAACTACAGTCAGAGTATATGTAAAAGTATACATCGAAAAAGGTAAACAATATCCGTTAAACGGAGATGATTTAGTCATTGCTCAAATAGTCAAATATGTTGGCGGCACTTACAATAACACGCTTTATCCAGGTGTCGGAATGAGTAAAGATGTTATTTGTACAAAGGCTGAGGCGCGTATCTTATCAATTGATGGCATTGAAGATGTAAGAGTAGAGTTTTCGACAGATGGACTTACTTTTGAACCTCATAATATAGCAATTGCCTTTCCTGAAGTTGCCGAAACTGACGAGAGCAAAATTGAGGTGTTGAACCTTGTCTAATCAACGATTACAAACATTACTAGATCGTATGCCTCGCCAGTATGCTAATGGTGAAGATAGTAATAACTATAAGCTACTAAGAATCATTGCTGAAAATGGTGTAGAAAATCTTGCTATCCAACAAACAATTTTAAAGTATTGGGATGTGGAGCAGGCTGAAGGATATGGATTAGATCGGCTAGGTAAAGATGAAGGTATCTCGCGAGGTAGTTGGGATGACGAAGAATATCGGAAAATGATTAAAATTCAATGTATCCTTAACCTGTCTGAAGGTGATATAGATACGATGAATCAGATTATGGATGCGTACATGGGCCATGATTTTATCGGTTTTGAAGAAGGTTGGAAGGAGTTTGAACCAGCTACATTATTGCTGAATATTAGAGCATCTGCTAAAAGTATTCCAGATACATTAATCAAAAGAATAAAGACAGCTGGTGTCGGTATTTACATTTTCTTAAATGAATTAAATGAATTTCTAATACTACATGCCGGTACTTATGCATGGCAAATCAACTATAAAATATGCGGCCGTTTTAAAACTGCAAAAACTCACGGTGCTTTAGGCAATGAACTATTAAGTGTACCAAACGAGTCTTATGGCTTTGTTATGAATAATCGAATTTGTGGCAGATTTAGAGCAGGAGGTGTGAGGAATTGAATGAAATACAACCGTTGATGATAGATTTAGTTGAACAATTCTTAAGTAATCTCGCCGTGGGTGCAAAGGTTAATATTGATGGTGTCGTTTATGACAAAGAAATCTATCATACTAGCACGAAATATGGACTAAGAAAGTACGTGAAGTTGTCTATGGAACAAGGATTAGTAACACGTGCTGCTTTAGTCGATAGTTATGGGCGTGAATTGTATGTGAAAACGATGAACTATCAAAAAGGTTCGCAGGGGTATGTAATTGCTTTTCCTCTGCAACTTGAGGCGAAGGAAGTGAAAGTAAGTGAATAAACTAATGAATGGCGAAATACCTTTTAATTTTAAAAAAAATCCCTATGAACGTACACAATGGCATGATGATGTTACTGATCCTGTTACTGCCGAAATCATCGATGATGGTACACCTTTCATGTCAGAATTCGCAAATAATTTCGAGTGGGGAATCTATAATGCTTTTCGTTTTTTGATTGAAATACATCGACAACAAGAACGAATGCGTGTACAACTAGAGCTTGATGGACGTGTGCCAGGGAACAGTGGGACTTTTGCTGACGTGTTAGACGGTAGTTCTAATAAAATCACATTAGACAGAGCCTTAACGGATATTATCGAGGCTGTAATAAAAGGCGAAACCACTTTAAAAGTGGCTAGTGTTGATGGTTTTACACCATTTACGCAAGTCACTATTTTTGATGATGTTGCCCATGAGGATGTTGTTATCACTGAGGTAGGTAAAGACTTTATTAAAGTACAAGCCCTTAAAAATGCATATAAAAAAGCTGCTAAAGTGGCTCGTAGCAATGTCCAAATCGATACCGTTAATGCTGAAATGGGTATTGGTGATTGGCAAACGTACAAAGTTGAATTAGTGGAGGTGGTTTAGGATGGTGCAATATTATTATGACAAGTTTACAGCGATTTCAAACACCTCTCCTATTACTGAAGAGTATGCACAGCAATGGACGAGTGAAACCTATAATAATCAAAATTATACGGCACAAGGCTACAATTCATACACATTCGACAAGTCTACAGGTAAGTTTGCCACTTCTGGTAGTATCGTTACTATACAAGGTAGCTTTAATGCAGGAACTGTATACGCCGTTAGTGGTAATACCCTTCATAGATACGTAGCGACACTAAGCGTAACCATGCTTGCAGAATCGTCATGTACATCTAAACTTGTACAAACAGGCGGAGGCGGTACTTACTATACAAAAGGATCACTAGTACAATCCAACATTATTGCAGAGGACGGCAAATATCCGGCAAATGGTAGATACAGCGATGGTTATTGGTACGTTAAAGGTCTCGCCGTACCTGTTAATAATAAACCAACATTAAATTTAACTTCACCTGGCAACAATCAAACACTTTACGAAAACGACACATTAAACATATCAGGCGATGCCTATGATCAAGACAAAGACCAATCGGTCACAGTGTACTACCAAATAAATAACGAAGCTAAGAAAGTATTAGCTACAAATATAAGTCAAAAGCAAATACCTTTATCAAAACAGCTCATCTTTAAAGGTGGCAAGTTATTTGATGGTAATACAGCCCTCACAGAAACGCTTGCCGATGGTGTAGAGCATAAATTGAAGGTATGGGCTGTAGATAGTGAAAATGCATCGTCAACAGTTGTTGAACGAACATTTTATGTTGTTCCTAACAGAGCACCACTTTTATCAGTAGATGCTGTCGTACCAAGTGGAATTATTGATCTAGACAAATTTAAAATCAGTGGTAAAGCATGGGATGAAGATGCTAATTCAAGCTTGAAAGTTACACGACGCATTAATGCTAATAATTCTATCGAAATCTACAGTGGTCCAGGTGGAGAATGGGAGTTCGAAGTATCGCTTTCTCAACTAGTTGTTGGTCAAAATACAGTTGTTGTTGAGGTCGTAGACAATTACGGAGCTAAGACTAGCAAAACGATAAAATTAAATAAAAACGAAGTAAAAACGCCTATTTTGCAATCAGTAACGAGGTACAAAATTAATCCTCCATCTGGATCCGCAAGAGGCGTTTTATTGTGGATTCAGCGAGATAAGGAACTTGATTTAACTGTTGAGTTATCGATGACTCTAAAAGGTGAACAGGAGCAATATACATTACTCGAATTAGACCCAAAAAAAATATTACCAGTTGCTGAAGGAATTGTTGAAGATGAATATTACCATGAAACTATAGAACCGAAGGATAATATCATTCTTAAATTAACCACATCTAGAGCAAACATTAACATCGATCATAAAATCTATTTAATCATGGGGGTGGTTGAATAATGCTTAGACGCAGAAGATTGCCTGATGGCTCATGGGGTGAACTTGAAAAGATAGGTTCGTTACCAACAACTGACGAACAAGTCCTTTCTTTAGGTGAAGAGTTGACTCAAGAGAAAGTAAAAAACATTCAAAAAGACCTCTTGATTAATAGTCTTGGTTCACAATTGACACAATTAAAACTTGATTTCATCTCAATGAAAGGTGGTGGAGAATGATGGGGTTTTGGCAAATCGCATTTATATCTAAGTGGGTAACTGCAGCAGAATTACGGATTGCGGTTAAAACGGATGCTAACCCATTCGGAGAAATCACACCTGAACAGTATAAGGAAATAACAAAGCAAGATTTTGAAACGCAAGCAGAAGCTTAGCGTTATTTTTATTATCTAAAATAAAGGTTTACTACTTTCTCTATAGAATAAAAATATTATAGAGAGGGTGAGACAAATGCGAAGAGATATGGAGCTTATTCGTAAAATTTTAATTGATACTGCTAATGGCTTAGATAATTATAGGTTATATATAGGACGTAGTGCAGATGCGGATGTAAATCAAGTAAGAAATGATGAAAAGCTTTTTTATCATATTAAAATTATGGCTCAAAAGAATTTACTAAACTTTAAAGTGATTGAAGATTATGGGGGGATCTGTTCTGTCTATGACGTAGAACTAACTTGGGATGGTCAAGATTATTTAAGTACAATTGAAGATGATACCATTTGGAATAAAACAAAGGGTATAGCTAAAGAAAAAGGGTTGGAAATTGCAAAAGTTTCATTCGATGTTTTGAAAAATTTAGCAATGCAACAATCGAAACAAATGTTAGGTATTGAATAAAAGCGATTTTAATTTGCCTTCCGCAGATAATTGTGGAGGGCTTTTATTATGCAAAAAGGAAGGTGTTTTATGGACAGTCAAACAGTAGCGTTAATAGGGATTTTATGTACGATACTAGGCGCCATTATTGGTGTATTATCTTACAATCGTAATCGTGATAAGGATGTAAAAAGTGATGCCTCTGATTCCGCTGTAATACGTACAAAATTAGACAATATCAATTCAGGTGTAGAATCTATCAGGATTGATATAAAAGCACAGGAAATGCGTGTAACAGACTTGTCAGAGCGTGTTATTCGTGTAGAGGAATCAAGCAAACAGGCACATAAACGAATGGATAAAGTGGAGGGAATCATTCATGAAAATTAATTGGAAAGTACGCTTACAACACAAACAATTTTGGGTATCACTAATCGCATTACTTATTGTGCTCGCTAATCAAATAGCGGGCATTTTTAATGTCGATATTACTATTTACAATGAGCAAATTACAGCTATTTCAGAGACGGTTCTGAGTATTTTAGGTTTACTAGGCATTATCATCGACCCTACAACAAATGGCGTATCAGATAGCGCACAAGCATTAAATTATGACAAACCAAAGGACGGTGGACAATAATGGTTGTAACTCGTAAAAAGCTTGTTCCTGATGTACAAGCAAACAAGGTATCTTATGGTAAGGGTAATGCTAAAAAATACATTGTTGTCCATGAAACAGATAATACACGATCAGGAGCCGATGCGGACGCACACGCACGTTTACAATACAATGGTAATAGCCGTTCAGCTTCCTGGCATTATACTGTGGACGACAAAGAAGCAGTTCAATCTTTTGAACATGCTTGGAGATGTTGGGCTGCAGGAAGTAATAAAGGAAACAATGAAGGTATTCAGGTTGAAATTTGTGTAAATGCTGATGGCAACTATTTAAAAGCTGTACAAAATACAGCCGAGTTAGTTGCTAAGATCTTGAAGGATGAGGGTATTCCAATTAGTAATGTGGTCCAACATAATCATTGCAGTGGTAAGAACTGCCCTAGTCAAATGCGTGCTGGAAAAGTTAGTTGGTCACAATTTATTACAATGGTTAAAAACGCTAGTGGTAATACACAGCAACATAAGCCTTCCGCAGATACTAGTAAATATCGTGTCTTAACTGGCACATACGCTACAAAACAAGCAGCCGAAAATGTACTTGATGTATTAAAACATCGTTTCGGATGGGTTGCATATATCGAACCAGATGGCGCTAAATGGCGTGTTAAAACAGGGACGTTTACAGGTATAGATGCAGCCAAATTAGGAGCAAGCAAAATTGAAACAGCTAAGTTAGCACAGGTAACAAATATAGTAGCTGAATAATAGCTATGACCAGCAAAGCTAATTTTAGCCAAGTTGGTCTTTTTTCTTGAAATAATTATATTAAAATTGACAGTTTAGTGAAAATTCTTATTTAAATATATGAACAAAACTAAATAAGAATTTCAAGTATTTAAACGTAAAATTCACTAAAAAAATTACTTATGTACTATAAAAAATAGTAGGTACGCCAAAAAATGGCGTTATAGATGGCGTGATTTGACGGTATACGACAATGAAGCGAATAATACATCGCGAAAAATTGCGGTGACTGAAAATGAAATTTCGGAAACCCACCATTGAGAATTCGGCATTTGTATTGATAAACTTGAGTTAACTCGAGGGTAAGTTAATATGCTATAGCATTCATACAATTAAATAAAAAAACTACACTATAAAACAAAAGGAGTACATAATATATGAAAATATCTAAAGTATTTACTGGTTTAGTTGTTTGTGGAGCTCTAATTTTTCCAGGAGCATTAAGTTCCTCAGCACAGGAAATTGAACCTTCAGAATCACCTAAATCAATTAATTACTCAACAAAACAAGAAACAAAACCATCAATTACTAATTTACGCGTAACAGACAACTGGTATGTTTCTGAAGAGTATTCATCTTATCAAGGACCGTATGTAAATGCTACAAGATTAAGACCGCGAGATGCACCATACGCTCCATATGTTTACACGGGCAAATTGTTTTATATTTCTAGTCAAAGTACTTCAGCTAAATACGTCTATGGTGGGACGCTGACTTTACAAAATTAATAAAAAAACCAGGTATTCACAAAAATTTGTGAGCCTGGTTTTTTTTCTTGCTAAAACACAAACATTTGTTCTAGAATATAAACAAACAAACGTTCTTATTTTAGGAGTGCAGATGATGAAAGAACAATTGATTAAAGCAATGCAGCGCAACCAATTTTTAAATATGATGTACATGGCCAAAGACGGTAAAGTGTCACAAAGGCGTATCAAGATTATTAAAATTGTTGGTAATTCGTTTCAGGCATATTGTTTTACAAGGCAAGCCAAGCGTACATTCATGATTGATAGCGTGTTGGCGGTTGTTCCGGTCTTCCACAAGGAGCGTTCCGTTGTATGATAAATTTTGAGCAAAGGCGACTGCTGCACAAATATGTGGTTTATGATATGGCTGTTCAATCATTGCAAAGGGATTACAAGGTGATTGAAAACCTAAAATTGAGTAAAGTATATTTACCAATGTTTGATAAACTTTTAAACGACATATTTCAAGAATGTTACAACTCTAAAAGGCTGTTAGCTAAAGATAAAATTAGAGTGGTGAAATGGGAAAAGTCTAATGAATACTTTAGTGATTTGACTGTTGCCACAGCTGGTGAAGACCTAGTGCTGACATATGCAAATCAAGCATTAAAAACGCAAGTTGAAAAATTATTATTAAGTCACCAAAATAATTGACTAGGCACTAAATAAAAGAGTGCCTATTTTTATACAACAAAAGAAAGCCACTCATTTGAAAAATAATGAGTGGCTTTCTTCTATTGTATATTAAAATGATATTTCGATTTTTTGACTTTCGCCAAGTTTATTTGGCTTGTCATTTTCCCATACATCACCTGTGATAATATTCACTATATTGAGGTCATCTAAAGCACCATTGAAATAAGGTAAAATATAAAGTCCTTCTGCTTCAACTTTTCCCATGAAAGTCCCAATGTCAGTATTTCGAGCAATGTTATTTATACCTTTAATTTGAGCTTTCGTGTCCGTTGTCAAAGTATCTACAGTACGGAACATAACATTTGTATCAGTAGTATTTTCCACTTTATAGGTAACTTGAATTGTATTCAGTTCACCATTAATATCTTTACCAAATACATTTTTAATTGTTTCTGAAATTTCATTCGAAACATTTGAATGCTTTAATAGCTTAACTGAATTAATAGTTAATTTTACAGGTCCAAGATCATAAGTCTGCTTAGGGTCAGCAATTTTAACTAGAGTGACCTTATCTTCTCCATCAATTGACCATTGACCTGGTTTAGTAAGTGGTCTATTTTTTACTTCTTCACCATCGCTAGCTGCACTTTCTTTAGACTCTTTTTCACCAGAATCTTTTTGTGCTTTTTCAGCAGTAGGTTGTTGCGTTTCCTCTTTTTTCGGTTCTTCTTTTGCTTTATCTTCACCACATCCAGCTAGTCCAAGGCTTAGTACTAATGCTGCACTAAAAATTAATTTTTTCTTCATTTGTAAAGTATTCTCCTTTGTATATGTTAGTTCTATTAAATTGTATCAATAATGGAAAGTGTTGTCAGTATTAGTCCGAAAATAAGTGTAAATGCTGTTTTATAAAATGAATAACCTGTTAAAACCACTCATTTGAAGTGACCCCTAAAAGTTAGACACGGTTATTTCATTAGGCAGCTTGGGTAAAACGAGTTCGGTATTGCACCGGACTCGTTTTTAATTTTGCC